>JAGREB010000443.1 GCA_020446775.1 Paracoccaceae bacterium | reverse complement strand
CGGCGCCGATCCGCTCGGCACGGCGACCTTGCCTCGCTACAAACTTAGATTTTGCCGCTACGCCGACATCGTTCCCGACAACGAGGGCGAAGTCTTGGGGGCGATCTTCAAGCTGACGCCGGCGTGCGTCCGCGCGCTCGATTCCTACGAAGGACCCGAGTACGCGCAAATCACGGTGCACGTCGTTGCCAACGGGCGGCGCCTCAAGGCGATGGCCTATGCCATGCAGCACAACGCGAAAACCGCGCCACCCGATATGGATCACTATCGTGAAATCGCACGCGGATATCAGGATTGGAAACTCGATGAAGCCCGGCTGCGCCGGGCGCGATACGACACGTTGCAAACGAGCCCCGATTCCGGCTCCCAATCCCATGCCCAAAGCAATCCGCAGCGCCGTGCGACATGGGACCCTGCAGCATCGCCGTCCGGCGACGTCATTCGGTCGGCGACACGCCGGAACCAAGACTAAAAATCAGGCCGACGGCTCTGCGGCGCGCTTGCGCAACTCGATGACGGTATAGGCCGCCATCGCCAGGAACCCGACCGCCGCCGCCGACAAAGCCGCCACGCCGGCACCCGCCGGTCCGTCGCGCTCACCGAGATAAAGCAGCAACGGCGCGAAGACCAAGCACACGGTGATCGCATTCACGCGCAAAGGAATGCCGGGCCGGCCCATGGCATACAAAGCAGGATCCATTGGGAAACCGGCGATTGTGATCACGGCCGAACCCACCAGAAGAACCAACGCTGCATAAGCGGTGACAAATTCGACACCGAATGCGAGACGCAGAAAGGGCTCGCCAACGGCAATCGTCAAAGCCAGCATCGCCACACCGGCGCCGCCCGCGAGCGCGCCGCCCCGCACAATCAACTTGGCGAATCCGGTCCAGCTACCGCGGCTGCCGAGCTTCGCGAATTCCGGATAGATCGACTGGTTGAGGATTTCGGCAGGACGTGCGAGCGCCGTCGCCACGTCGCGCGCGACCTTGAACAGGCCGGCCGGCGCGGGGCCGGCCACCAAACCGACGAGGAACGTCGCCATTTGAGTGGGAATCAACAACAGGCTTGAATGAAGATTGGCGGCGATCACGAATCGCCAAATGCCGGGTTCGGGCGCGCGAAAAATCGTCCCGCGCCAGCGCATGCCGGCCAGATGGCCGCTGCGGGCAGCCACGGCCCATCCGAAAAACATCAGCGCGATGCCACCCAGCACCCCCGCGACAAACCATGCCAACAGGTAACCCCACAACGGAGCATCGGCGAGGGCCGCAATCGCGACACCGATTAGACGCGTGGCCGGCGTGATTGCGGATTGTACCGCGAGCAGATCGAAACGGTCGAACAGACGCAGCAAACCGGTCGGCGTTGCGATCACCGTGAACAGGATCAAGAGGCTATAGGGTTGGGCGGCAGCGATAACTTCGGGATTCCATTCGAGCGCCGGACCGACCCAGGGCACGGCGGCGAAACCGATGATGGTTCCGATCACAACGCCGAGGACGTCGAGCATCGTCGTGAAACGCAACAGGGAATGCAGGCCTGCATCGTTGCCGCGCTCCAAATGGATCGCGCCATAACGGATCACAGCCTGCCAGGATTGGAACGTGGCGAGCCCGGAGACTACCAACACATAGGTCTGAACCAGCACCACGATGCCGAATTGCTCGACGCCGAGTTTGTGCGCCATGATGCTGAGGGTGCCGAGCATGAACAGGCCGCTCGCCGCGCGCCCCGTGAGCAGCAGACCCGCATTCTTGAAAATCCGGCCCAACAGTCCGTCGGCAAACCAGCTTTTGAGTATCGCGGTCAGGCGGAATGTCATCGGCGCGCGGATCTCGATGTCGTGGAGGGATTACCGATCGAAGGTTTAAAGCCTGAGCGGGCCGCGATACAACGGCTGACACTGCCCATGAAGAAAACAATCTAGAATTGTATTTATAAATATCGGTTTATGTTAAATTGATTTGTCGAACGGAGGCAGCCTATTTATGGCGGTGCTGCTGTCCCGGTTACGGCAATCATCGGCGCCATCTCACTTTTTCCGTCGCGCGCGCGTTCGTTAGGACTCTCAATGCCGGCTTTTTATCCGCTCATCAGCTTGATCTCGATGGCGCTGTTCGCCTGGGTAGGACGCGCCATGGCGATCAAACGCAGACGCAACCGCACGGGCTGGATGCTGGCGGGCGCATTGTTCCCGCCGCTCTTGCTCATCCTGTTGATGATGGGCCCGGCGAATACCGAACCCGACGATGATGCGTCTGACGCCGATGAAACGTGACGCTAGGCGTTGACGTCGATCGCCACGCGCCCGCGCACTTCACCTTTGAGAATGTCTTCGCCCAGCTGCTTGATCTTCGACAGCGGTTCGACCGAGGTCATGGCTGCAAGCTTATCGACGTCGAGATCCTTGGCGAGGCGCGCCCAGGCCTGCTCGCGTCTGGCTTTCGGGCAGGTCACCGAGTTGACGCCGAGCAGCTTCACGCCGCGTAGAATGAACGGCAGCACGGTGGTCGGCAGATCGGTGCCGCCCGCCAAACCACACGCCGCGACCGCGCCTTCCTCGTGGGTTTGCGCAATCGCCGTCGCCAATGTTTTGCTGCCGACGCTGTCGACGACGCCGGCCCAGCGCGCTTTCTCCAGCGGCTTGGCGGCCCGGTCCAGATCGGCGCGCGCGATCACGTCCGCTGCGCCGAGGGATTTGAGATACTCGGCCGCTTTGGGCCGCCCGGTCGATCCGATCACTTTGTAGCCGAGCTTCGCCAACAGCGCGACCGCGACGGAACCGACGCCGCCCACCGCGCCGGTGACCAGAATCTCGCCTTGATCAGGTTTCACACCGGCGTCTTCCAGCGCCAGTACGCACAGCATCGAGGTGTAGCCTGCCGTGCCGATGGCCATCGCCTGCTTGAAATCGAACTTGTCGGGAATCCGGGTCAGGAAATCGGGATTAATGCGCTGTTTGGCGCTGTAGCCGCCCCAGTGGGATTCCGACAAACCCCAGCCGTTGACGAGGACGCGGTCGCCCTTCTTGTAGGCGGGGTCGTCCGATGCCGCGACAGTACCGGCGAGATCGATGCCGCAGACCATCGGGAACTTGCGCACGATCTTGCCCTTACCGGTGACCGCAAGACCGTCTTTGTAATTCAGCGTCGAGTAGGCGACATCGATCAGCACTTTCTCGGCCGGAAGATCGGCCTCGGTCAGGTCGCGGAAGTCAGCGGAATAGGCGCCATCTTTGTCATCAACGACAAAAGCGCGAAACGTACTCATGATCCATCTCCGTCGGTCAAATCGTGCCCCTGGTTGAGAGCAAATTTCGAGCACGGACGCAAGGTGATTACAGGCGGCAAGTTTACTGTTCGACCAAGGAAACCCACCGGCTGAGGTGAAAATCGGTCGGATTGAGTTCCCAACCGCGCACGCGTGTCGAAACGAGATTTTTTGTCACGCCATAGTAGAGCGGCGCGACCGGCTGTTCGGCCAGCGCCATGGCTTCCGCTTGACGCAAGAGATCGGCCCGGCGATGGCCGTCGGCTTCGCCCGCCGCCTCGTCCATCAACGCATCGAACGCGGGATTGTTGTAACGGGCGTAATTCGAATTCACGGTGGTCGATTGCAGGATGTAGAGGAATGTCGCCGCATCGTTGTAATCGGCCGCCCAGCCGACGAATGCCGCTTCGAAATCGCCATCCTTGAGCGCGGCGAAATGGACCCGGCCTTCGCGGTTCAGCAGTTCGGCTTGCACGCCGACGCGCCGCCACATGGCCTGAATGGCCACCGCGATGCGTTTCAAATCTTCGTTGGAGGAATGGCTGTAGGTCAATCGCAGCGGATTGCCGGGCCCATAACCGGCATCGGCGAGCAGTTCACGTGCTTTTGCGATGCGCGCGTCTTGAGTGAGAACTGCATCGGCGATTTCGGGTGGCGTGTAACCCGCGGTCGCGGGCGGCACCAGCGTAAAAGCCGGAACTTCACCGGTGCGCAGGACCTTATTCGTGATGATGTCGCGGTCGATGGCGAGCGACAAAGCGCGGCGCACACGCGGGTCGGATAATTTTTCGACCTTCGAATTGAACGTCAGATAATAGGTTAGGAGCGAAGGTGAAATTCGCGTTTCGGCGGCAAGCGCGCTCCTGAGTAGATCGATTTGCCCGGTCGGGAACTCGAACTGAAGATCGAGTTCCCCGGCGCGAAAACGCTGCACGGCGGCCGACAGATCGGCCGTCGGGTAATAAATCACACCGTCAAGTTTGACTTGAGCGGCGTCGCGATAGTTGGGATTGCGCACCAACACGATACGGCTTTGCGCTTGCCATTCGCTCAGCGTAAACGCGCCGCTGGCGGCCATGTTTTCAGGCTTGATCCAATCGGCGCCTTTGGCCCCGATCACATGACGCGGCAGGATGGACGCAAAGGCATTCGCGAGAATTTCGGGCAGATACGGCGCCGGGTTGGTCAAATCCATGACGACGGTTTCAGCGTCGGGCGCCGAAATCCCGAGCTTGTCCGGCGGCAGCGCGCCCGTATTGATCGCGCGCGCATTGACCAGAAGGTACATGAGTTGCGCGTATTGCGCGGCGGTCGAGGGGTCGAGCAACCGCCGGAACGAGAAGACAACATCATCGGCGGTGATCGGCGCACCGTCGGACCAGCGCAAGCCGGGCCGCAATTTGAAAGTCCAGCGCTTGCCGTCGGCACTGACTTTCCATGAGTCCGCGATCGCCGGTTGCGGCATGCATAGGGCATCGTAGGCGGTCAGCCCTTCGAACAGGTCGTGTTGAACGGCGCTTTCATAGTGAGTCTGGGTTTTGTGCGGATCGAGCGACGCCGGCTCGAACCGGTTGCCGCGATGGAGGATCGTTTGCGCAATCGCAGATGAAACGAACGTGCTTACGACGAGAATCGCAATTAGAATCCGCTTCACGGCGTCTCGTTCATTTGCGCGTCGATGACCGCGAGCGTCGCCAGGTTGACCAGCCCGCGCGCCGTCACCGAAGGTGTGGTGACGTGGGCCGGCGCCGCGACGCCCATCAAAATCGGCCCGACGTGGAGCGCATTGGCCAACGTACGCACCATGTAGAACGAAATATTGGCGGCCTCCAGCGTCGGCATCACATAGAGGTTGGCCACGCCTTTTAGCCGCGAATTCGGGAAGATCCGCTCGCGCAGTTCGGGGTTCAGCGCGACATCGGCCTGCATTTCACCCTCGACCTCGAGTTCGGGGCACTCCCGCATCTTGATTTTGAGCGCTTTGCGCATTTTGCGCGAGGCCCGCGTGTTGCGCGAGCCGAAGTTGGAGGCTGCAATCAACGCAACCTTGGGAACGATCCCAAAATCCTGAACTTTGCGCGCCGCCGACTTGACCAACTGCGCGATATCTTCGGCCGAAGGGTCTTCCGAAACGAAGGTGTCGCACATGAACACCGGGCCGTCCTTCAACACCAACAAGGACATCGCCGACGTGCGGCTGGCGCCTTTAGCAAGGCCGAGGACATCGAGAATGTATTTGAGATGCCATTGATATTCGCCATAGGCGCCACAGATCATGGCGTCGGCATCGTTTCGCTTGACCATCAACGCGGCGATCACCGTCGAGTTGGTGCGGATGATGGTCCGCGCCGTCGATGGCGAAACGCCTTTGCGTTCCATCAGGCGGTGGAAATGACGCCAATAATCGCCATAGCGCGGGTCGTCCTCGGGATTGACCACCTCGCAATCCTTGCCCGGCACGAAACCGAGGCCGAGCTTGCGCACGCGATGGGAGATCACCATCGGCCGTCCGATCAGAATCGGTACCGCAAGTTTTTCGTCCATCAGCTCCTTGACCGCGAACAATACGCGCTCGTCCTCGCCCTCGGCGAACACCACCC
>JAGREB010000442.1 GCA_020446775.1 Paracoccaceae bacterium | reverse complement strand
CGTTCGCGATGATCGCCGTCGACAATTCGGTCGCGGGGCGCGTCGCCGACGTCCATCACCTGCTGCCGGGATCCGGGCTGCACATCGTCGCCGAACACTTTCAGCCGGTGCATCATTGTCTGCTTGGCGTGAAGGGCGCCGTACTCAAGGACATCAAGACCGCCGAAAGCCACGTTCACGCCCTCAGCCAAGTGCGCAAGTTCCTGCGTAAACACAAGATCAAGGCCATCGTCGCGCTCGACACCGCAGGCGCCGCGCGCGATGCGGCCGAACGCAAAGACAAATCCGTCGCCGCGATCGCGTCGTCGCTGGCCGGCAAGATGTACGGATTGAAAAAGCTTGCCGCCGACATCGAGGACGAAGGCCACAACACCACCAGATTCTTGGTGATGGCGCGCAACGGAGTTTTGCCGGCGCGCAAGACCAAGTGCGTGACGTCGATGATCTTCCGCCTCAAAAGCGTGCCGGCCGCGCTGTACAAGGCGCTCGGTGGTTTCGCCACCAGTGGCATCAATCTAACCAAGCTCGAAAGTTACATGATCGGCGGCTTTTTCAAGACGGTCGAGTTTTACGCCGAGGTCGAAGGCCACCCTCACGATGCCGCGTTCAAGCATGCGCTGATGGACCTCGAACTGTATTCGCACAAGGTCGCGTTCCTCGGCACCTACCCAGCCGATCCCTTCCGCTTTCAGGGACGTTAACCCTTAGGGTTTCTCCGCGAGCCACGTATCGACCAGAAAGCGCGAGATCGAGAACGGGTTGGGCAGCCGCTTGTCGGCATGCGGGGTTCCAGGCTTGCCGAATGCGCGCAAGTCCTCGCGCGTGAACCATTGACAGTCCTCAAGCTCGTCGTCGACCAGGTTGATCTCGGTCGTGACCGCCTTGGCGCGGAACCCGAGCATGATCGAGGCCGGGAACGGCCAAGGCTGGCTTGCCAGGTAACGCACGTCGGCGACGCGCACCCCGGTTTCTTCATAGGTTTCGCGCATGACGGACTCTTCCAGGCTTTCGCCCGGTTCCACGAAGCCGGCGATGGTCGAGTACATGCCGTTGACCCACTTGGCTTGCCGGCCCATCAGGGCGCGTTCACCGGCTTGATCCTCGATCAGCGTGATCACCGCCGGATCGGTGCGCGGAAAACTGCGATGGCCGCAGGCGGAATTCGTGCAGGTGCGGCTGTGACCGCCTTCGGTGCTTGCAGCCGGTGAACCGCAACGCCCGCAATGCATGTGATTGGCGTGCCAGATCACCATCGCGCGGGCATAGGCAAGGGTCGCCGCTTCGCGCGCGGGCAGCAGCGAGACGACTTCGTTGAGAATTCGGAATTCGCCCGGCCCGATTTGAGGTGGCGTTTCGCTGTCCTTGAGGCCGAGCGCGAACCACGGCGTGTCGCCGTCGAAGCCGAGGAATACCGGCGATACCGCTGCCGCTTCAAGCACGCTTTCGCTGTACTCAAGCGTCACCGCGCGGGTTTGATCGGGCGTTGTGCCCGCGATCAAATGGCGCTGGGTCCAGACCGGGACGAACCGCGCCGTGGCGCTCTTCAACAGCCGTGCGATGCGGTCGGCGTCGGCGCGCAGCTCGGCGGCGCGGTCGAGCGGTACGCCGCTATAGGTGAGGGGCTTGCGGGTCACAGCGAGTGGTCCGATTCTAACATTCGCATCCCATCCCAGTGTGCCTTCTTGCGAATGTTAGAATCATAAGGACCACTCGCAATTACAAGCGCGTAGCGAAGCTTTGGAATCGCCGCAAACAGGGCAGCGAATGTCAAATCCGCTCCACCAGGACAACGCCACGCGATGGGTATGGCGTCAAGCGCGATGATAGGGATGGCCGGTGAGGATGCTGTGCGCGCGGAAAAGCTGCTCCGCCAGCATGGCCCGCGCCAGCATATGCGGCCAGGTCATGGGCCCGAAAGCGAGGCACAAATCGGCGCGTTTGCGCACTGCCTCGCCGTGGCCATCGGCACCGCCGATCAAGAACGCGACTGTGCGCCGGCCCTGATCGCGCCAAGCGCCCAATCGCGCGGCGAACTTTTCGCTGCTCTCGACCTTGCCGCGCTCATCCAGCGCGACGATCACACTGCCGTCGGGCGCCGCGCCGAGCAGCGCCGCGGCTTCCTTGGTACGGCGCTTGGCCGTGTCGCGCTCGGATTTGAAGTCGAATTCCTTGAGTTGGACGGTCCAAGGCACGCGGGATACATAGTCCTCATACAGCGCGCGTTCGGGGCCGGACTTGGCTTTGCCGATGGCCGCAATCACGATTTTCACGCGGACGTGTCCTTGCCGTCCGTGCTCAGGCGCGCTTCGGGGCCGGCTTCTTGCCGGGCTTGGCGGCGTCCCAGATTTTCTCGATGTTGTAGAAGGCGCGCACTTCGGGGCGGAATAGATGCACGATCACATCGCCGACGTCGATCAGCGCCCAATCGCCGGTCTTCTCGCCTTCGCTGCGTACCTTGCGGCCCGCGGCTTTCATTTTGACGGAGATGTGTTCGGCCATGGCCGATACCTGCCGGGCGGAGTTGCCCGAGGCGATGATCATGCGGTCGGCGATGGCGGTTTTGCCTGCAAGATCGATATCGACGATATCCTGGCCTTTGTCGTCGTCGATCGAGGCGATGATGGTAGCGACCGTTCGCTCCAGGTCGTCCGGAGAAGCCTTCGTCGGGATGTGAGTCTCCTTCGTTCCGGTCAAACTTCACCTCGCGCCGCTGCCCGGATCGATGTCGCGGATGCCGGATGCCGGCGGATGGCGAGGTAGCTCCACGCCGGCAGCGCGCGGTGGAATAGCTTGCCGGGAGAAATTTTCGCCCGGCGGAAGCGGATCGCCGCCGCACCATACAGCGCCTTGTAAGAATACGGGCTGCGGTCGAGAACCGCAACGCGCGCGGTATGAAATATCGATGTCCAGTGCCACCAGCGCGGCAGCTGCGCCAGATTGTCGGCCCCCATCAGCCATACGAACGCAAGGCGCGGGTAACGCTTTTTAAGCGCGCGCAAGACTTGGGCGGTTCGTACCGAACCAAGCCGGGTTTCGACGTCGGCGACGGTAATGGCGTGGTCGCGGGCCAACGCGCGTGCCCCGGTAAGGCGGTCGGCCAGCGGCGCCATCTCGCTGCGCGTTTTCAACGGATTTTGTGGGCTGACCAGCCACCACACCTGATCCAGACCCAGCGCATGCAGCGCGGCGCGGCTGATGTGCAGGTGTCCGTCATGGGCGGGGTTGAACGAACCGCCCAACAGGCCGATGCGGCGGCGGCGGCGGTCGCCGAACGGCGGCAGCAAAGGGCCCCCGGTTGAACTGATCTCGGGACTCAAGGGCGGGTCTGTCCCGTGCCGCGCACTTTATATTTGAAGGTGGTCAGCTGCTCGACGCCGACCGGGCCGCGCGCGTGCATTTTGCCCGTGGCAATACCGATTTCGGCGCCCATGCCGAACT
>JAGREB010000441.1 GCA_020446775.1 Paracoccaceae bacterium | reverse complement strand
GCCGCGGCCAAATCATGACGCACCCCGATCCCGTCGAGCTTGAGTTTTCCTTTCCGGTCGACGTCGATGGTTTGCCGGTGTCAGGGCGGACGTATTCAATCGCCGCTGGACCGGATGAAAGCGAAAAAGTTGCCGCTCGTCTGGGGCTGATATCGCTGCCTTTGTTGAAAGCTGAAATAAACTTGGTCCCGTCCGGCCGCGATATGGTCCGAGTGACGGGAACGGTCGAGGCCGACGTCGTCCAGCAGTGCGTGGTATCGCTGGCGCCGGTTGAGGCGCACCTTCACGAGACCTTCGACCGGATGTTCCAGCGCGCTCTCGATCCACGCCATCAAACCGACGATCTGCCCTTGGATGACGACATTCCCGACCTGATTGAGGGGGGAAAGATCGATATCGGCGAGGTCGTGGTCGAGCATCTTGCGCTGGTTATCGATCCGTACCCGCGGGCCCCGGGCGCCATTTTCGAGGCCGGCGGAGCGGGGGAGGAGGCGAAAAATCAGCCCGATTCGCCCTTCGCGGTCTTGGCAAAACTCAAATCTTCCACGAAAAACAATTAGTTAATCACCTTGCGTCACGCGGGCTTTTTGGTTATCACCACGGCCTTTCCCGGTATGCCAAGTTGGGCGCGGGTGCACGGAAACGTGGGCCGCCTGCGGGGCATCGCAAGGGATACATAGGAAAGACGACGACCATGGCAGTTCCGAAGAAAAAAACCTCGAAATCGCGCCGCGATATGCGCCGCTCCCATCATGCCCTGGCCAAGGCGTCCTACCAGGAATGCCCCAATTGCGGCGAACGCAAGCGCCCCCATCATGTCTGCGGCTCCTGCGGGTATTATGACGGCCGCGAAGTTGTCGTGGCAAAAGGCGCTGTCGCCTAACCGATTGTCTCTTATACTGCTTCTTCGCGATTCGGCCGCCCCACCATGGACATCTCGCGGAGCGGGCGTAAACGACATTTCGCCGGGGAGGGCGGACCGTCAGGTTCGGTAATCGGCGCATGAAGCCTGGGATGCGCGATACAGGAGGGACGGCGTGAGCGCGCCTTTGGTCATCTCGATCGATGGTATGGGCGGCGATCACGCTCCCGAAAGCGTCGTACGCGGTGTGGCGCTTGCCCGAGTGCGTTATCCGAAAGCCAAGTTCCTTCTGTTCGGCGACGAAGCCAAGCTTGCGCCGTTGCTGTCAGCGGAAGCGATATTGGCCGACTGCTGCACGATCCGGCACGCGCCCGACGTTGTGACCGGGGATGCCAAACCTTCGCAGGCCCTGCGCGGCGGCAAAAACTCGAGCATGTGGAAAGCGATCGAGGCGGTGAAGCTGGGTGAAGCCAGCGGCGTCGTTTCGGCCGGCAATACCGGCGCCCTGATGGCGATGTCGAAACTCATCATGCGCACGCTGCCCGGCATCGACCGTCCGGCAATCTGCGGTTTGTTTCCGACCCAACGGGGCGAAACGGTGATGCTCGACCTCGGCGCGAATGCGATGTGCGACGCCCGCAATTTGGTCGAATTCGCCGTTATGGGCGAGTGTTTCGCGCGCGCACTCTTGGGGATCGACCGGCCGAACGTCGGCCTTCTCAATATCGGTTCGGAAGACCTCAAGGGAACCGATACCTTGCGCGAAGCGGCGCAAATGTTGCGAACGTCTCACCTTGATATCGAATTCCACGGTTTCGTCGAAGGCGACGATATAACCAAGGGCACGGTCGACGTCGTGGTGACGGACGGTTTCACCGGTAACGTCGCGCTGAAGACCGCCGAGGGAACGGCGAAATTATTCAGCGGGTATCTCAAGAATGCGATCAAAAGTTCGTTCTTCGCGCAACTCGGCATGCTATTGGCCAAGCCGGTGATCGCGCAGGTCATGGCGCGGACCGATCCGCGCCGATACAACGGCGCTTTGTTCGTGGGTTTGAACGGTGTCGCGGTCAAAAGCCATGGCGGTACCGATGC
>JAGREB010000440.1 GCA_020446775.1 Paracoccaceae bacterium | reverse complement strand
TCGCCGCCGTTATTGCCGGGACCGCACAGGACAGCGATGGGTTGGCGGGTCCAACGGAGTTCGATTTCACGCGCAACCCCCGCGCCCGCCGATTCCATAAGATCGAGCGACGCGACTCCCGCGGCCACGGCGGCTTTATCGGCCGCATACATTTCAGCGGTCGTTAAAACGGCAAGTCCGTCGTCGGGACCATACTCCTCATGCATCGCTCGTGCGCTCCGGTTCACAATGGCTTGCAGTTCGTCGCTGGCCCGCAGCCCTGTCGGTCATATATACACCTGAGAAAGTGCACCACGGTGGAATGTGCGCCATGATCGTTCCGAACTTAGGATAATCCCGGCGATGTCCCAACATATAGTCGTCCTTGGCGCTGGCGTCGTCGGAACGACGACGGCCTTCGCGCTTGCCGCCGACGGTCATCGCGTCACGGTCATCGACCGCCAACCCGGACCCGGCCTTGAAACAAGTTTTGCAAACGGCGCACAGATATCGGCCTGCCATGTAAAACCGTGGGCCGAACCCGGCGCGCCGTGGCAGGCCTTGAAGTGGATGTTCCAGGCCGACGCGCCGTTGCTGATCAAACCTTTTCGTTGGGATCCCGATTTGTGGCGGTGGGGGCTGCGGTTCCTGACCAAGTGTACTGCTGCCCAGGCGCGCGAAAGCATGAACCGGGCGCTAAGGATCGCGATTTACAGCCGCTCGGTGCTCGGGGCGTGGCGTCAGCAGACCAACATTCAATACGACCAAGTCTTGCGCGGCATACTGCACATCTACCGCAGCCCCGCGGAGTTCGAGAAAGGAAAAGCCCTGGCGGCGCGCTTGTCCGAGTTCGGCTTGCGGCAAGACATTCTCGATCCCGACGCTTGTGTCGCCTGCGAACCCGCCTTGGCGCATTTGGCGACGCGCGACCTCGTAGGCGGAATTCTGAGTCCGGAGGACGAGAGCGGCGACGCGCACCGGTTCACCGCCGAGCTGGCCAAGCTTGCGCAAGCACGCAATGTCACGTTCCGTTTCGGTGAAACGGTCAAGACGATCGACCGCGACGGGAAACGCATTTGCGGAATCTCGACCGATCGCGGGTATGTCGAAGGCGATGCCGTGGTGTTGGCGTTGGGAAGTTTCAGCCCCCGGTTAACCCGCGAACTTGGCCTCAACCTCCCGGTCTATCCGGCCAAGGGTTATTCGATCACGGCGCATGTCACCAAATCCGACGCCGCCCCGACCGTCAGCATCCTCGATGAAGCGCGTTACATGGTGTTTTCGCGCCTTGGCGACCGTTTGCGCGTGGCGGGAACTGTGGAACTCGGTGGTTGGTCGATGGACCTCGACCCTGTTCGAGTTAAACCCTTGCTCGACAATGCGCGCGAGACGTTTCCCGAAGCCTCCGATTACGGCGAGGTTGCGCCATGGTGCGGGTTGCGCCCGGCAACACCTGATTCATTACCGATTGTGGGCGCGACGTCGTTCGAGAATTTGTTCCTCAACACCGGGCACGGCACTTTGGGATGGACCATGGCGTGCGGGTCGGCAAAGGTGATCGCCGACTTGATTGCCGGACGCCAACCCGAGATCGATTTGGAAGGTTTAGGCATTGCCCGCTTCGCTTAGGGCCTCGACCGCTTCGCTTAGGAGATAAATTTCATGTCCCGTCTTGCGCCCCTCCCCCTCGAGCAGGTTCCCGACGACCT
>JAGREB010000439.1 GCA_020446775.1 Paracoccaceae bacterium | reverse complement strand
GCAAGGCGCTCTGGACCTTCGGCGCGGCGCGGTTGATTTCGTCGGCCAGCAGCAGGTTGGCGAAAACCGGCCCCAAAGCGACGGAAAAATCGCCCGATTTCTGATTGAAGATGCGCGTGCCGACCAAGTCGGCGGGAACCAAGTCGGGGGTGAACTGGATTCGCTTGAACGTGCCTTGCAGGGCGCCCGCGAGCGTCTTGATGGTGAGGGTTTTGGCGAGACCCGGCACGCCTTCGACCAACAAATGGCCTTGCGAAAGGATCGCGACCAGCACGCGTTCGAGGAAATAGTCCTGGCCGACCACGACCTTCTTCACTTCATACAGGACGCGCTGCATGAGTTCGGCAGTGTCGATTTCGGAGCGATTCATGTCATTCATTCTGTCGGCCTGTGCGTTCGTGTCGTGATGTTTAGAAGGGCGAAAGTCCGGCGCCTGCGGCTGCGTTCTCGATCGGCACGGCGAACGCGATGCCGACGAAGAAGCCTTCTTCGGTCGGATTAAGAATAGAGGTGACGATGCCGACCACGTCGCCGTCCGCGGTTACAAGAGGGCCGCCCGAATTGCCGGGATTGGCGGCCGCGTCGAACTGAATGAGATCGATCAGGTTGCGCTGACCTTCCTCGGAGAAGTGTTCCCGGCGCAAACCGGAGACCACCCCGTAGGTCACCGATGGGCCGATGCCGAAGGGAAACCCGACCGCGACCACTTCGTCGCCGACGTTGAGTCCGCTGGTCGAGCGCAGTGTCGCGGGGATCAAGTCGTCCGGCAATGTCCGCGCGCGTAAAACGGCGAGATCGTTTTCCGGCTGAACGCTGACAATATCGACTTCGCTTTCAGTTCCGTCGCCGAACATCACCCCGATGCGCTCCGCGCCGGCAATGACATGGAAACAGGTAAAGATCAGGCCTTCGTCGGAGAAGACCACGCCGGTACCCAAGCCGCCCTTCTTGCTGCTGTCTTCGTCCTCGGCCCGTTGCGATTCCTTGTCTCCCTCGCTGTCTCCCTCGCTGTCGCCGGGTTTTTGCTTCGGGACTTGGGCCTCGGGGTCCGGTGCGGTGTCGGCTGTCTGGTCGCCGGCGTCATCCGGCGGTTTGTCCTCCGCCGGGTCGCGATCTTGCTTGCCGGATTTTTCGCTGCGCGGTTTTCCGAATTCCTCATCGTCGAGCGCCAAGCGGCGCACCAAGACGACGGACGGGCGGATGACATTGTAGGCGACGGCGGCCCGCGATGGGGCGGGCGGCTGCTTTTCGAGGGTATGTAAAACCGCCGCATCGATGTCGCGTTGGGTGTATTCGGCCGGACCCGGAATCGCGATCCGGTAAATCAGCATCGCAGCCAACGCCGCTAAGACACCGCCCGCCGTCAGTGCGGCGCGCTCATGCCGGCGGATGAAAGCGGTGATGCGCTGTTTCAGGGTGGGCGGTAGCGCCGGGCCGGATTTCGGCAAATCGCCGGGCGCATTTTCCGGCGCGCCGTGCGCTGGCGCGGTTCGAGAAGCCGCCGGTCGTCTCGACCTACTGTAAAGCGCTGTCCGCGTCATGCCGCCCGCTCTGTCATGTCGACGGGAGCCGGTCCAAGCTTCGAGGCGGACCGCCTCGCCGCGTCAATCATCGGCGCTGACCCGCGGAAAAGCAACGATGTTCGCGGTAACCCAATGACCGGTAAATCCCTCCATACCCAGGGATTTGAACAGGTTCGGTGCGGCTTCGGCGTTCAAAATCAGGCGATGAAGACTGTTTTCCCCATGCCTATACGAGTTTGATTTCGGCGAGGCGCTCGCGCAGATAGTCCGCGGTGGTAATCGGCATGGGATACCGGTTGGGCCGCTCGGGGGTCATACACGACGGCAGGGTTTCGATCAGGAAATCGGGCCTGAAATGTTGAAAAAACGGCATCGAGTAGCGCGAAAATCCCGACCGCTCGGAGGCCGGATTGGTCACGCGGTGCGTGGTCGACGGCAGGACATGGTTGGTCAGGCGTTGCAGCATGTCGCCGATGTTGACGACCACGCATTCCGGCGGCGGATCGATGCTGAGCCAGCGGCCGTCACGGTCTTTCAGTTGGAGTCCCGATTCTTCGGCGCCCAACAGCAGCGTTATCACGTTGATATCCTCATGTTCGCCGGCCCGCACGCCTTCGGCATTCGGCGCGACAGGCGGGTAGTGCAAGAGCCGCAGGATACTGTTGCCTAAAGATACGCATCGATTGAAATAGTCCGGCGCGAGTTCGAGATACCGGGCGATCGCCGCAAGAATGCGCAATCCCAATCGATCCATTTCCTCGAACAGTGCATATGTCACGGTTTCGAAGTCGGGGATTTCGGCGACCGCCAAATTTGGCGGCATGTGCTTCGCCAAGGCATGACCGACAGGCAATTTGCGGCCGACGTGCCAGAACTCTTTCAGGTCGGCCCGCGCCGCGCCTTTTGCGGTTTCGATTCCGAAGGGCGTATATCCGCGCTGGCCGCCGCCGCCGGCAATGAAATACTTGCGCTTGGTTTCCTCGGGCAGGGCGAAAAACCGCCGCGTGCGATCGAACGCGTTATCGATCACGCTCCTGGGAATGCCGTGGTCGGACACGATAGCGAAACCGAAGCGCGCGAAACTTTCGCCGATCGCGGAGGCGAAGCGGTCCGGATTCAAGTCGCCGTCGGAAATCGCGAGCGGTGTAATGGATGACGCGGGCATTGAATGCGAAACGGTGTTGAACTCCGGCCAAGAGCGCCGAAGCGAAGGCATCAGCCTACCACGTCACCGCGGCCGGCGTCCAAATGTGTCGGCGACCACAAATACGATGCCGGTCAACCGGTGGGAAACGGCGGCCGCTACGTTTGAGTCGATGGGATCGCCCACATGGACGGATCGCCGTACGACAAGGCGATGCGCACGGCGTCGGTGCGGTTGTTGGCGTTGATCTTGCGGTAGACATTGCGAAGGTGAACCTTGACGGTCACTTCCTGCAAATCGAGTTCGCGGGCGATTTCCTTGTTGCTCTTTCCGCTAATCAGGAGTTTCAAGACCATCGCTTCGCGCGAGGTCAGCGCGTGAAGCGCGCCGGGAAGATCGCGTGCTTGTCCATTCCCCGATAATTCAGCCAGTTTCGCCGTTGGGAGGTTGTTTAGCAACGATGGCGGCACATAGGTTTCGCCATCCAATATCAATTGGATCGCGTTCAAGAGCGATTTGCCGCGCGTCGTTTTCGGAATATAGCCATTCGCGCCATTGCGAAGAGCAGCCGAAATCGTTTCTGCATCGTCCGTCGCCGACAAGATCGCGATGAGGGAATCCGGAAACGATCCGCGGACTTCAGAGACGCTATACGTTCCCCTCATACCGGGCATATTCAGGTCGAGCAAAATAAGGTCGGGCGTTTTACCCCCGGCGTAGGCAATTACGCTCTCGAAAGTTTCCGCTTCTGCGATTTCGACGCCAGGATCGATCATGTCCAGATACGGACGCAATGCGTCGCGGATCAGGCTGTGGTCGTCGGCCAGGATTACGTACATTTTGTGCGCCGTCCCAATCGCCGATGCGTCCGCGGGCCCCCCTTCTTTACGGGTATCCCGCGGCCTAAAACCTGAAAAGCCATCCGCGTTCCGAAAGCGTGCGAAACGCCGCCCGCCGCGGCGAACCGGTCGTTATTTCACCCAGCGGCTGACGCTATCGATCAAGTTCTTCATGTCCTCGCCGGACTGCGGCAGCTGGTCGGGCGGCAGGTCCAGGTG
>JAGREB010000438.1 GCA_020446775.1 Paracoccaceae bacterium | reverse complement strand
CAGCGTCGCGGCGATGATGCTGGTCGAAGAAAACAAGATCCGTCTGACCGATCCGGTCGGTGACTACATACCGTCTTTCGCCAAAAGCCGGGTCTACGTCAGCGGCAAAGGGAACAACATCAAGACCGAACCGGCCAAACGCCGGATGCAAGTGCGCAATCTACTGATGCACACGTCGGGTTTGTCCTATGGCACGCCGCGCGGCGGCGCCGTCGAGCAACTTCAGGCCGAACGCAAAGTCTCGCCCCAATATTTTCCCTCGTTGGCGGCATTTTGCGATGCCGCCGCCGAATTGCCGCTCCTGTTCGAGCCGGGAACCAAATGGAACTACAGCATTTCGGTCGATGTGCTCGGCCGCGTGATCGAACTGGCCGATGGCCGGCCGTTGGCCGAAGTCCTTAAAGCCCGCATCTTCGATCCGCTTGGCATGTCCGAAACCGGGTTCGCCGTGCCGGACGGCGCGGCGTCGCGGCTTGCGACGGCCTATCAGAACGACGGCGGTGAACTGTCGGTGCTTGAGTCGGCTGTTGATAGCCGGTTCCTGAAACCTCCGTCCGCCCCATCGGGCGGCGGCGGCCTCGTCTCGACCGCCGACGACTACCTTGCGTTCGCGGCGATGTTGATGAACGAAGGCGAGTGGAACGGCGCGCGGTTGTTGTCGCCGCAGACCGTTCGCATGATGCGCATCAACCATCTGCCCAAGAGCGCGATGATCGGCCGCGAGACCGGTTTCGGGTTGGGTTTCGGCGTCGATATGACGCCCGCCGCGCGCCAGTATTACGGTGGCGACGGCACGTATCACTGGTCGGGCGCGCTGCGGACCCATTTCTGGGTCGATCCCACCTACCGAATCATTGGTCTGTCGATGACCCAAGTCGATCCGTACAACACGCAATTCGAAGAAGACATGCGCGCCTTGGTCTACCAGGCCTTCACGGGATGAGGACATGACCGGTCCGGCGATCCCCGGCTTGACGCGCCACTTCGTCACACTCGGCAATCGCCAAGTGCACTACCGCCGTATGGGAAGTGGACCTGCGCTGCTGGCGTTGCATCGTCTGCCGCGGTCTTCCGCCGACTTGATTCCGTTTATGCAGGATGTCGCCGACCGCTTCACCGTGATCGCGCCCGATTTCGCCGGTTACGGCAACTCATGGCAGCTTGCGCAAACGGCTTATCCGGAACACGGCCGCAACGTCGAGATGGTCGATTACGTCGACGACATCGTCGCGTTCCTGAATGAACTCGGCGTCAAATCCTGCGCCGTGTATGGCGAGCATTTCGGCGCGACCGCCGCGCTGCAACTCATCATCCGCGATCCCAAACGAATTTCCGCCGCGACGCTCAACGGATTGACGGTCGCGTTGACCGAGGACGAACGGGCCGCCGCGCGCGATGCCCACGCGCCGTTTGTCCCGAGTTGGGACGGAAGCCATCTTGCCTGGCTGTGGGCATGGCTGCGCGAAGAGACCCGTTTCCATCCGTGGTGGGTCAAAAACCTCGCCGCGCGATTGGCCGACGGTATGCCCACGAACGACAGCCTGCACCGGCGTGCGGTTCAATTTCTGGCGGACGGCCGTGGACCGCCGGGCCCGGGCGGTCATCCGTTCTCCGGCACGACCGGGCGCCAGGGCCGCGGGTACGCCGCCGGCTTGCTGGCCGCGCTCGAATTCCGTCCGCGTGCCCATCTCGTCAATGTTGCGGTGCCGACGTTGATTACCGGCTCGCCGGCGTTCGCGGCAATGCTGAAAGACACCAACGGTGCGCCGAAGTCGGGCAAGGTGAAGGTCGAGAAAGCGGACTCGCGCGCCGCGGCGCGTGACAAGGCCGTGGCGTTCCTGACCGAAAACATCGGCCGCACGCCCGTGCCGCCGCCGCCGCAACCGCCTCAACCGATCAAAGGGGTGTTGTGGCAAAGTTTTGTCGATATTCCGGGCGGTCAACTGCACTTCCAAGCCAACGACGACCTGTCGACCGTGCCTGTGTTGATTCAACACGACGCCGCCTCGTCGGTCGGCACGGTCGAGCCGATCACCGCCAGTCTGATCGGCCGGCGCACGGTGCTGGCATTCGATTTGCCGGGCTCGGGCGAAAGCGACAACACCCTGGATACCGGCAATCTCGATATCGACACGCTTGAGGTCGAGGCCTACGCCGCATCGATCAAGGCGGCGCTCGACGCCTTGGGCCTCGAACAAATCGATTTCTATGGCATGTGGGGTGGCGGTTTCGTCGGCCTCGATCTCGCCCGCATGGAAAAGACGCCGGTGCGGCGCCTGGTGATGTCGAACGTGTTCCAGCACGACGGCGAGGAACAAAAAAGTTTCCAAGCCAATTACACGCCGCTGATCGAACCGGCCTGGCACGGTGGCCACCTGATGCAGGCCTGGCACGAAATGCGGGACCAGGGTTTGTTCTATCCGTGGTTCGATACCTCGGCCGCCGGGGTCATTAAGCGCGAGCCGTTCATCGCCACCGACATGGTGCACGAACGGGTTTGTTCTCTCCTCAAGGCCGGCAACATGTATCGCGCCGCCTACCAGGCGCATTTCAGGTACCGTACCTACGAGAAGCTACGCGGTTCGCCGGTGCCGACGTTGCTGGCGACCACCAAGTGGGACCCCAACAATCCCCACACCCAAGCCGCGGCCAAGGCAGCGCCGAACGCCCAGTTGCGCTATCTCGACGACGACTTCAAGAAGTGGGGATTGAGTTTCCTCGACTTCCTCGAAGCGCCCTGATGACAAAAACGCGGAGCGACTTCACCGATTGGTGATTTGGTCTGCCTGCCGCTCGCGCGCACACTGAACGGTATGATCGGCCGCCGCAAATTCTTGATGGCCTCCGGTGCCGTGCTGGCGATCCCGGGCGCTGTCCGCGCGTCCGGTCCGGCGACCTTGGTCGAACTGTTCACCTCGCAAGGCTGTTCGTCGTGCCCGCCGGCCGACCGCGTGCTCGCGAAGCTCGCCCCGCGATCCGATATCGTCGCGCTCGCCTTCCATGTCGATTA
>JAGREB010000437.1 GCA_020446775.1 Paracoccaceae bacterium | reverse complement strand
CCGGGCAACAGAAGCCCCCCACTTTTCCCGAATCACGACCCTAAATTTCTCATGACCTATGTCAGTGCGTGCAACGCGCTCGCATGGCCGATTTCCTATTGCCACACGCGCTGAAATACATTGAATACAGCGCCAGGGCCGACGAAAATAACGGTCGTATTGGAACGGGTTGCATTTCGAAATGACGGTCACGTCGCTCAGTTACGAACGGATGGTCGAGGACGCCTTGCGCGGCGTCCTGCGTCAGGCGTTGCGTCTGACCGAGCGGCAGGGGTTGCCGGGGTCGCATCACTTTTACATTACCTTCGACACCACCCACCGCGATGTACGCATCCCGGAAGCGCTCCGCGCTCTGCACCCCAATGAAATGACGATCGTCCTTCAACATCAGTTTTGGGATTTGAAGGTCGAGGAAGAGAAGTTCAGCATCACCCTCAGTTTCTCGGGTGTCAGCCATCATCTCGTCGTTCCGTTTGCGGCCGTGACGGCTTTTGCCGATCCGCACGCCAAATTCGGCCTGCAATTTCACGTCGAGTTCGAGGAGAAATCCGCCGCCGACGAGGACGCCGAGGTGGAAGAGGCCGAGGAACGCGCGGCCACGCAGCCGCAGGTAAAATCCGGCAAGGACCGCAAGACGCCCCATGTCGTCGTGCAACAAGGCGACGGCGAAGACGACGCGCCCGCGAACGACGGCAAAGTCGTGACCTTGGATGCGTTTCGGAAGAAATAGCCGAACGCATCGATCCCGCCGGCCAGCTTCAAAAATTTAAACGAACGGAAATTCGCCATGATCGACGCCGCGTTTGCTGAAATGTTTCCGCTGGGCAAGGACGACACGCCCTATCGCAAACTGACGTCCGACGGTGTCGCGGTCGAGAAATTCAAGGGCGCGGATATTATCTCTGTCGCGCCGGGCGCGATCACCACATTGACGGCCGCGGCCTATCGCGATGCGTCGCACCTGTTGCGGCCGGGGCACCTGAAACAATTGCGCGCGATTCTCGACGATCCTGAGGCGTCGGCCAATGATCGTTTTGTCGCGCTCGAACTGCTCAAGAACGCCAATATCGCCGCTGGCTTCGTGCTGCCGATGTGTCAGGACACCGGCACGGCCGTGGTGATGGGCAAGAAGGGCCAGCAAATTTGGACGGACGGCGACGACGCGCTCGCCATCAGCGAAGGTGTGGCCGAAGCCTACCAGAAACTCAATTTGCGTTATTCGCAGATGTCGCCGACCTCGCTGTTCGACGAAAAGAACACCGGCAACAATCTCCCCGCGCAGATCGATCTTTATTCCGTGCCGGGCGACGCGTTCAAGTTCATGTTCATGGCCAAAGGCGGCGGTTCGGCCAATAAAAGCTTTCTGTTCCAAAAAACCAAGGCGGTTCTGAATCCGGCCGGTATGAAGAAATTTCTCGACGAGGAATTGCGCCACATCGGCACATCGGCATGCCCGCCTTATCACTTGGCGATTGTCATCGGCGGCACCTCGGCTGAAATGACGCTCAAGACCGTTAAGCTGGCGTCGGCGCGTTATCTCGACAGCCTGCCGACCAAGGGTGGCGTTTACGGTCAAGCGTTCCGCGACGTGGAGATGGAACAACAGGTCCTGGAAATGACGCGCACCTTCGGCATCGGCGCGCAATTCGGCGGCAAATATTATTGCCATGACGTGCGTGTGATCCGCCTGCCGCGCCACGGCGCATCGTGCCCGGTCGGCGTCGGCGTGTCGTGCTCGGCCGACCGCCAAGTCTTGGGCAAGATCACCCGTGACGGCGTGTTCCTCGAACAGCTCGAGGCCAATCCCGCCCAATATCTGCCCGAGGTGCGCGAGGACAAGCTGTCGAGCGATGTGATTAAGATCGACCTCAACAAGCCAATGAGCGAAATCCGCAAAACCCTGAGCGGTTATCCGATCAAGACGCGGGTGTCGCTGTCGGGACCGATGATCGTCGCGCGCGACATTGCGCACGCGAAGTTGCAGGAGCGCATCGACGCAGGGCAGGGATTGCCAGACTACATCAAGCAGCATCCGGTTTATTATGCCGGCCCCGCCAAGACGCCCAGCGGCTACGCGTCGGGATCGTTCGGCCCGACCACGGCCGGCCGCATGGATTCCTACGTCGATGAATTCCAGGCCAACGGCGGATCGATGGTGATGTTGGCCAAAGGGAACCGGTCCAAGGCCGTGACCGACGCCTGCAAGAAACACGGCGGGTTTTATCTGGGGTCCATTGGCGGCGCGGCGGCGATGCTCGCGGAAAAGTCGATCAAGAAGGTCGATGTGCTCGAGTATCCCGAACTCGGCATGGAAGCGATCTGGAAGATCGAGGTCGAAGATTTCCCGGCCTTCATCGTCGTGGACGATAAGGGCAACGACTTCTTCACCAAGCTTTAGCGATCACGCGTCGGCGGGGATTGCGAAGATCACAATGAATACGGCGAGGACGGTGGCTGCCGCGAAGATGGCCGCGCGCATCGTAGCGCCGCGCCGCCACGCGGATAAAGTCGCCTGTAACGATTGCAGGGCGTAGTACGCCACGAACACTTGCGACGCGATGGCGATAATCTCGTAAATATTGGCGGCCCAGGTGATGGCGATGGCGACGGCCGCCGTAACCAGGTTGCCGATCTTGACCGATACGCGTTTGCGGCTGGTCTCGGCGATCAAACCGCCGGCGCCGTTCATGTCGGCCGTGGCTGCCGACAGCTGCGAGGCGAGGGCGGCGATGATGATGGTCGGTGCCAGGGCCGCGCCGACCGGTGACAAGATGTCGATGATCGCCGTCTCGCCGCCCTTTTCGGGCAAAGACCCCGCGAAATAGCGTGTCACCAAGATCATGAACACGAGGTAGATTCCGGTTGCGATCCACTGCGCCCAGCGCATGGTCCTGATGCGGGTCGCGGTGTCGTACTCTTCACCAAGGTATCGCGACGTTTCAAAGCCCTGCACGAGGATCAGGAGCCCAAGCAGAATTCGGAATTGCTCGAAGCCGCCGACATCGGCATGGACCGTCCACGCGAAGGTTCCATCGGTCCAAGCCTGGAAATTCGCGAACATCAACGTCGCGAACAGGCCGCCGATCACCGACAGTTTCAATCCGACGGCGGCGACTTCGAGATGCTCGAGGCCGCGCAGCCCTTTGGTCGCGCCCAGCACGCCGAGAGCCGCTATCACGGTGGTCGATGCAACGCGAATCGAAAACGGATCGATGACATCGCCAAGCCGTAACCCGAAGGCGGCGAAAAGATTGAGGTAATAGGCGACCGACACGAAATAGGCCCCCGACAACGCCCAATCGGACAAGCGTTCGATGACGGTCACGACCAGCGGCGCAGTATCGAGGGTCGGTTCGACATGGGCGATGTTGTCGCGGATCGCAGCGCCGAACAGGTACGCCGCCGCGCATAATCCCAGCATCGCGAGCCATGCCCAATGGCCGACCGCATGGGCGAGGATCGGTCCTGCGACAAGAAAACCCGAACCGATGATCGATGCCAGTGGTGTAACTGTTGCGCGCCACAGTCTTGAATTCAGAAATGCGGGCCGAAAAAACAGCGCCAGCAAGGCCACAGACGCGATCGAAAGAACAATGCTGGTTGTTTTCATACCGCTTGGCGCGTGTCGAACTTGTCAAACCTGATCCCGCAACTTAATCGGACCCCGCGCATAACTAAAGGGCCGCGCTCGCACTTGCAGCCGAACCTGGGATAAGGTCGTCATATGGCAGCAAACATCCAATTCCTTTGGGACGGCCCGCGAGGTGCGCAACTCACGGTCATTCTTGCCCACGGGGCCGGCGCGCCGATGGACAGCCCGTTCATGGAACATTTCGCCGGCGCTTTGGCCGCGGCTGGATTGCGCGTGGGGCGTTTCGAGTTTCCCTATATGGCGGCGCGGCGTGAGACCGGGCAGCGCAAACCGCCCGACCGCGCGCCGGTCTTGGTCGAAGCTTGGCGCGACGTCATCCGCGCACATGATCCGGATAAGTTGGTGATCGGCGGCAAATCGATGGGCGGACGAATCGCCAGCATGGTAGCCGACGAGTCAAATGTGCGCGGATTGGTGTGCCTCGGATATCCATTTTACGGCATGGGCCGCAAGGACAAGCCGCGGATCGCGCATCTAGAAACACTCAAAACCAAGACCCTTATTTGCCAGGGCGAGCGCGATCCCATGGGTGACAAAGCGTCCATCGCAAAGTTGCACTTGTCAAAGTCGATCAAGATTTTCTGGCTGCCCGACGGTGACCACGATCTCAAACCGCGCAAGGCCTCGGGCCGGACGCACGGCGAAAACCTCGCGGATTCCGTGAAGGCGATCACGGACTTTCTTTCCGGTTTGCGCTAGATTGCGGACATGACGAAGACACGGACGGAAACCGATAGTCTGGGCGCGGTCGAGGTGCCCGCCGAACGCTATTGGGGCGCACAGACCCAACGCAGCCTGATGAATTTCAAGATCGGCGGCGAGCGCATGCCGTTGCCGCTGATCCGCGCCTTCGGCTTGCAAAAGCAAGCGGCAGCGAGCGCCAACAAGATGTTGGGCGTTCTCAAACCCGAGATTGCCGATGCGGTCATCGCTGCCGCGGCCGAAGTGGTCGCGGGCCGCCATGACGACGAATTTCCGCTGGTGATCTGGCAGACAGGGTCCGGAACGCAAACCAATATGAACCTCAACGAGGTGATTGCCGGTCGCGCGAACGAAAACCTTTCAGGTACGCTCGGCGGAAAATCGCCGGTGCATCCCAACGACCACGTCAACGCAGGACAGTCGTCGAACGACAGTTTTCCGACCGCCATGCATATCGCGACGGTGCTCGAACTGCGCGGCCGCCTGCTGCCGGCATTGCGCATGCTCGATGTCGCGTTGAAGGCCAAGGTCAAAGAGTTTGCGGGCATCGTCAAAATTGGGCGCACGCATTTGCAGGACGCCACGCCCTTGACGCTGGGGCAGGAATTTTCGGGATACGCGGCCCAAGTGAAAAGCGCGATCGCGCGCATTGAAAACGTGCAACCGGAGTTACGCCACGTTGCCCAAGGTGGAACCGCCGTCGGCACCGGCCTCAACGC
>JAGREB010000436.1 GCA_020446775.1 Paracoccaceae bacterium | reverse complement strand
ATCGAAATCAATGAGTGGGGTGGTTATGCAACATGATGACGGCGCTGGCGTCGAGCTGCAGCGCGCGTTTGACGACTTCGCGCGGATAAACCGGTGTGTGGTCGACGGTGCCCTCGGCTTGCGCTTCGTCGGCAATCAACTTGTTCTTGCGGTCAAGGTAAAGCACGCGGAATTGCTCGATCGGATTGAACGCCATTTTGGCTTTGCAGTAGTCGAGCAGCGCGTTCCAGCTTGAAATGACGGGGCCATCTTTAACGCCGGCATGAAGCAGCCGTTGTGCAGCGACTTGCACCGCCTTCAGCAAAACGAGAGTCGGCTCGGAAAACTTCTCGAGTGCTGCAAGCTTGTCGGGGTCGGCGGCGATCACTTCTGCGAACGAACCAAATTCGGCGATCAATTGTTTGGCGAGGGGTTTGGTGTCGCGGCGCGGGATCGAATAGAACAGCAACAGTTCGAGGAGTTCGTAATCCTGCAACGCATCAGGATCGCTTTCGAGAAAGCGTGCGCGCAATCGTTCACGATGACCGTGATAGTGCGGTGTTTCCTCGGATGAGGTTTCGGGAAACAGGATTTGCCCGGCGGCATCGCCGAGGCCGCTATTGCGCGAGCCTTTTGTGGAGAGGCTCTTGCGCGCCATGGATTAGAACGGCGCCGGTGGTGCCGGTTCGCTTTCCGGGCCGTAGGGCGGGAACGTGTACCCCTTAGGCGAGAGCGTGAAAATTTCGACGCCGGTTTCCGTGACACCGATCGTGTGTTCGAACTGCGCCGACAGCGATTTGTCGCGCGTGACGGCGGTCCAACCGTCTTCGAGAATCTTGGTGTCGAATTTGCCGGCATTGATCATCGGCTCGATGGTAAAGATCATGCCCGGCTCGATCACCATGCCTTCGCCCGGATTGCCGAAGTGCATGACATTCGGTGGTTGATGGAACACCTTGCCGACGCCATGGCCGCAAAAATCGCGCACGACTGAAAACCGCTCGCGCTCGGCGTAGCTCTGGATCGCATGACCCACATCGCCCAGCGTCGCGCCGGGTTTCACCGCTTCGATGCCCTTCATCATGGCGTGATAGGTGACCTCGACCAGCCGGCGCGCCTTCAATTTGACATCGCCGACGAAATACATGCGGCTTGAATCGCCGTACCAGCCGTCGACGATCGGCGAGACATCGATATTGACGATATCGCCATCCATCAGCACGCGGTCGCCTGGAATGCCGTGGCACACCACGTGATTGACGGAGGTGCAAATCGATTTCGGATAGCCGCGATAATTGAGCGGGCCCGGGACTGTGCCGTGCGCCAGATGATATTCGTAACAGAGCCGGTCGATTTCGCCGGTGGTCACCCCTGGGCGCACAAAAGGTGTAATAAAATCAAGCATTTCTGCGGTAACGCGGCCGGCTTTGCGCATCGCTGCAAAAGCCTCGGGCCCATGCAGTTCAACTTCTCGGGGGCGCTTCAATACCGCTTCTTTCATCACTTGATTCATTTCTGTCGTTGCGGACCGGCCGTAATCCGGCTTCCGATCCCACATAAGCCCTTATTTCGGCAAATCCATCGTTAACGGGTCGGCGATGGTTATACCATGCGGGTTGACCTCACAACCATAACAGAGCGCTTCAACCCCTGATTTCAGGGCTTTTTTCAACGTGGACGCATATTCAGGATCGATATCGGCGGCGACGCCGAAGCGCTCGGCATCGCAGCGTTGGACCAAATAGAACATGACGGCGCGCGCACCCGATTTCACCATGGCCGCCAACTCGTTGAGGTGCTTGGTGCCGCGTTCGGTGACCGAGTCCGGGAATTCGGCCGGGATTTTCGCTCCGGGCCCGCGCTTCATGGTGACGTTCTTGACCTCGACGTAGCAGGGTGCCTTTCCGCCGCCCGACAGCAGAACGTCGATGCGCGAATTCTTGCCGTATTTCTGTTCGCGCTTCAGTTCCGGGTACCCTTTGAGCGGTTTGATTTGACCGGCCGAAATCGCGTCCGCGACCAGCCGGTTGGGATGGCCGGTGTTGATCCCGACCAGCGCGCCATGGACTTCGATGATCTCCCAGGTGAACTTGAGTTTCCGTTCCGGATTGGTCGCGGGCGACAGCCATACCCGGGAACCCGGTTCCTTAACGGACAACATCGATCCCGAATTCGCACAGTGTGCCGTAACCTTTTCGCCCGAGGTCAGTTCGACGTCGGCGAAGAATCGCTTGTAGCGCTGGATCAGCCGGCCTTCGATGAGCGGGTTCTCGAATTTCATCAGTGCGGACCTTTCTGAGCGGCCGGCCGGTTGCCGGGAAGGGGAATCTCGGTGCTTTCGAGTGCGTCGGCGAGGCGGTTGGCTGCGCTGCCGGGGCGGAGCGGTTTTTGCTGCGACGCGTGGGGCGCCCATGCCGTCATGGTGACGATCTGAAATGTCGTGACGATCCGTCCGCGATGATCGCTGAAGCGCTCGGCATAAATGTCCGCGGCGCGCGCAAACATGTCGCGGCGGCTGAAATGTTTATTCCGCGCGTTGGCCGCGTTGGTTTCACCCATGGCGCGCAAATCCGCCATCAAGCGAAACATGTCGGGATACGTGACCGTAATCACGTCGGCATCCACCACCGGCAATGCAAACCCGGCGCGGCCGAGCAAACTCCCCGCGTCGCGCACATCGATGAACGGCGAAACCCGTGGACTGGCGCCGCCGCAAATTTCGCTCTCGGCCTCGAGCAATGCCGTGCGTAATTCGCGCAATGTCTCGGTGCCAAACGTCGAAACCAGCAACAAACCGTCCGGTTTCAGCGAATGGCGCAATTGGATCAATGTTCCGGGTACGTCATTGATCCAGTGAAGTCCAAGATTCGATAAAATGAGATCGAACGAGTTCTCGCGGAACGGCAGCGCTTCGGCGTCGGACGAAACGATAAGCCGGCCCGATTGACTTGTCCTTGGTAGAACCGAGTCCGTCCCGACCATGCTTCGGACTTTGCCGCTGCTTGCCGCCAAGTCCGTCAAAAATGTGCCGCGCGCACCAAATTCGAGGGCCATATCGAACGTCCGCGTGACGTCGAGCAGGCGGTCGGCGAGGCGCTTGGCCGCTTCCCGATAAAGAAAATCGACCGGTTCAGGGCTTGCCGCGGCACGCCGGCGATGGCGAAGGACCGCCGCGCGGTCGAACACATGCATGCTGTCGGACATGGCGGCGGTTATGGCATGTTTGGCAGGCAGCTTGAAGACGGCGCGGGTTTAAACGAGATGTCTCCGGTTTCCCAATGGCTCGGTGTCGCGCGGCGCTTGGGCACGCGTGCCCTGGATGCCGTTTTACCGCCGCAGTGCCTTGCCTGCGGCGAGGCCGTCGATCGGCACGGCGGCCTCTGCGCGGGTTGTTTTTCCAAGCTTACATTCATTACCCGGCCTTATTGTTGTGTCTGCGGCGTGCCGATCCAAGTCTTCGACGACGACGACGCCATGTGTGGCGCTTGTATCCGCGAGCGGCCGACTTACCGGCGCGCGCGTGGCGTGTTCGCCTATACCGATGAAGGCCGCGATCTGGTGTTGAAGCTCAAGCACGCCGATCGTACCGATCTCGCGGTTCATCTGGCGCAATGGATGATGCGGGATGGCGGCGAACTGATCCGCGATTGTGACGTGATCGTGCCCGTCCCGATTCACCGCTGGCGCTTGGCCATGCGGACATTCAATCAGGCCGCATTGTTGGCGCGCGCGGTGTCCCGCTTATCCGGAAAGCCGATGATCGCGACGGCTCTACAAAGAACAAAACCGACGCCGAGCCAAGGTGGTCTCGACCGGCAAGCGCGGCGGCGTAATGTAGCGGGCGCGTTCAAGGTCGAAGCGAAGGCGAAACTCGAAGGAAAAGCAGTGCTGTTGATCGACGATGTTCTTACCACCGGTGCGACTGCCGATGCTTGCTCGCGTGCGCTGCTCCGCGCTGGCGTCGGAAATGTCGATGTGCTGGTCTTGGCGCGCGTCCCCAATCCAGGCGGCTCGGTTTAAGCCCCATCTTTCAGAAACGCGCCACAGGCGCGCCGCCGCCGTTCCATTTCGTCTGCGGACATACCGGGCGTGATGCAACACAGTGCTTCGACGTCGGATTTTTTTGTCTTACGTCCGCTCCAGCGGTAGGGCATCCGCGTCAAGCGCCGGTCGAGCCGGACAAGCAGGGGGGCGAGGCGCGTGTAGATCCGGATTAAGGATGAGTACGCCTGTTCTTCAACCTGCTCCAATTCGCAATTTTCGGCGAGGTTGAACCAGTCCGCTGTAATGATCGGTCCGGCATCGACCGCGGCGGTCATTTCGTGCACCGTCACGCCAAATCGTTCGGCACCGTTGTATATGGCGAATACGCTTGGATAACGGCCCGGATATTCGGGCGGTCCGGGATGAAAATTGTAGGTGCCGCTGCCGAACCTGGCCAACACCTCGGCCGGAACGATCACCGAAGAGCAAAATGAGATCAGGCGCGTATGCGTTTCCAGCGAAGGAATGAGGGCATTCAATGTCTCCCGGTCATTGGCGGAATCGACTTGGAGGCTGGGATCGTGGCTTTTCAGTTCCGCCGCGAGAAACGAGGCTTCCGTTTCGCCCGCCAAGAGAATGATTCGTC
>JAGREB010000435.1 GCA_020446775.1 Paracoccaceae bacterium | reverse complement strand
AGCATTTGCCGCATGACTTTGCCAAAGCCAAGAATCGCATTTGATTACCTAGCCGGCCACCGGATACGAAGAATCTAAACCGAACCGTGTCATGAGTAATGCTCCATTTGTGGGTAGAACCCGCAAATTGACAAAAGCTCTTCTTTCTTTGCGCGTCTGATCCGGAACAAAGGTATGAATCCTACATGAGCGGTTCAGCGAAAACGTCCGTTCACCCGAAAGTGGTCAAGCTTTCGGTCCGCCCGTTAACAACGCGGGATTGGACGGTGGTTGAACAGTTATTTGGGTCCAACGGCGCGTGCGGGGGCTGCTGGTGCATGTATTGGCGGGTGCCGCCGGGACGGGAATACTGGCGGTCGCATAAGGGAATGAAGAACAGGAATACGTTTCGGCGCCTCGTCAATTCTGGACGCGCGAGTGGATGCCTTGCCTTTGCCGGCAATGAGCCTGTCGGATGGATCTCTGCCGGACCCAAACCTGATTTTGGCTACCTGACGCGTTCTCGGAAATTCAGTAGCGAAGTATCGCCAAAGATTTGGAGCGTAACCTGCTTTTTCATCAAAGCTGGTTGGCGTGGCAAAGGCGTCGCGACAGCCTTGTTGAAGGGCGCCGTCAAACTTGCGCGTAAAAACAAGGCCGCTTTCGTTGAGGGTTATCCCTCGGTCCCACGCGAGGCTGAAAAAATGTCAGCGTCATTTGCATGGACAGGAGTGCCCGGAATTTTTTCTGCTGTGGGATTTGCCCCGATTGATCGAGAACCGCGCGGGCGGGCAATCTTTCGCAAGGCCGTCAAACAAGAACCCCGCCGGAGGGCTGGGCGGGGTTCTAAATGCACCCGCTGACGAGGTGGGGAGGAGGTACTAAGCGCGTGACGAAACGGTTCTGGGGTTGCGCAGGATTTTGTAGCACAGGCAGCAGACGCAAATTGCGCTAACCGCATTTAGAAGCGGCTCGGCCCAAATCGCTACCGTAGCTGTATCATCGATTAACCCGTGAGCGGCAAGGGCTCCGGAGCCCAGAGCGGCGATACCCGCGAGAATTACCTTGCTCAGCATGATTTTTAAGTCCCCCAACACGATCAACTCGTAACGGTTGTATAGAAAATTAAATAGACACGTCGAGATAATTATTGTGAATTTTAAAATTACCGTTAACTTATTAATATATAATGATTTCTCGTGATACGAGAACAGAGCGGCATTAATACAATTCAATTTCGAGCCGATAACAAACTCGCCCGACTCGGGCAAAATCCTCACCTAAGCTTCGCTCGAACTGTGACGGATCCGGAAAATAGGGCTCGAAGGCTTGGTGTGGCGTGATCGCTAAAGAAGACCCAGCAAACCGCTGTATGGCCCAATTCTCCTGCGCGATTTAGCCATCGGTTTGCGTAGGGCGTGCCCTACTCATTTCTGTGACCTTACGCCGTGGTGTGTCGCGAATTCACCGGCCGACCGGCCACCGTCGACGATCACTTCCGCACCGGTCACGTTTTCCGACGCATCACTTGACAGGAAAACGATCGCCGCGCCGATGTCGCGTGGATGGCCAAGGCGTCCAAGCGGAATTGTTTCAATATTTCGGCGCACGAATTCCTTGGCACCTTCCTCGCCATAAAGTGCGATAGCGCCCGGCGACGGTTTGTCTCCCTCTTCAAACAAAATGCCGGGGTGTACGGCATTGACTCTTATTGCGCGCCCGTCGGTACGGCCTTCGAGGGCCGCGGCTCGGGCCAAATTCGTAGATCCGCCTTTCGCAATCGCATACGCAGTCGAATTCGGAGAGCCGCGCAACGCATTCAAGGCCGAAATATTGATGATCGATCCACGTTTGCCCGGATTGCGCTCCATAAGTGCAAATCCGAACTTGATGCCAAGAAACATCCCAAAGACATTGACCGACGTGAGGAAGTCGAGATCATCACGAGTCAGAGTTTCAACAGGACGCAAACGCGATACGCCGGAATTGTTGACCAATACGTCGAGACGACCTTCCCGTCGCTCGATATCGGTCATTACACGTGACCAATCATCGACTTTGGTTACATCGTGAGAGAGAAAGCGCGCCGATAATTGGATGGCATTCAGCCGCGCTCGAGTTTCGTCGGCACCGGCCGAATTCCGCCCGGTAAAGATAACAGTCGCGCCAGCGGCGGCCATCGCCAGAACTGTCGCGCGTCCGAGACCCGATGTCCCTCCCGTCACCAAAGCAATCTTGCCGTCGAGCGTCCCCATATCATCAACTCGCTATAAATCCACCGTCGACCGGAAATTCGACTCCCGTCATATATGCAGCGCCGTCTGTGGCAAGAAACAACGCTCCCGCGGCGACGTCTTCCGGCGACACGATCGGGGCAGACGAAAGAATTCTACCATCGGGCCAATGATCCGGATCGCCCTCAATGCGTCCAGCCAAGACCGCACTCGCGACAATATTGTCCTTCGCGCGCGCGCATTCGAGCGCGGCCGATTTCGTCGACATCAAAATACCTCGCGCGGCAGCACACAACGAAGCACAATCGACGGCGGCAATACGCGCGAGAACGGAAGTGATGTTGACGATGACTCCGCCGCCGTTTCTTCGCAACGCCATGATTGCGGCGCGTTGAGCAAGCCAAGATGCTCGGGCCAGGTCATCGAAATCGCTTTGAAATTCTTGAGGCGTCAACGCTGCTATTGATTTGCACTTGAGAATTTGATGGGCGTTGATAAATACGCTGACGGAGCCGAACTCACTTTCTACTTCTGAAAAACCGCGTTCCCAGGCATTGGGATCGTGGCGGGCAAAGCCTTCAAAGCGGCGTTCCAACCCGACCACTTTTGCGCCTTCGTCAGCGCAGCCGCGAACAACTGCACGGCCGACGATATTCTCGCTGCCAGCGACAACTACGACATTTTTGCGAAGCTTCCCCATGTCAGGACTGTAAAGCGACGGTGAACGTAAGCGCAACGGAGAGTTCGGCGATTTTGCGGTCTGCATTTGACGGAGAACGCGCGAAAAACATTCGATGCAAAAAACCTGCAATCGGCCGTTTGCCGGAGGCGTTTCACATCGCGAATCGTATTCCCAGCCCCTAATTCAGCGGTTT
>JAGREB010000041.1 GCA_020446775.1 Paracoccaceae bacterium | reverse complement strand
GGTTGTCGAGCCCGAAACACGTGTGGCTTCTGCGGCGGATGCCGCGCTGCAAACCGACGAAGAATCTGCGAAACCCGAAGATGCGGCGCCGGTTCAGGTGGCGGCAGCCGACCCGGCCCCAACGACGATTCCCGAGCCGCCAGCCGCTGTATCCGACGACGCTCCGATCAAAGTCACATCAGCCGAAGTCAAAAAAGTCGTTGCATCGCCACCGGCAGACCCGGCGGCCGTTAAACGTGCCGCACCGTCTGACTCAGCAGATGCCGAACCCGACGTGGCTCCAAAGCCTCGCGAAACAAAGGTCGCCACCGCGCCGACGATTGCTAAGCCCGAGTTATCTGAACCCGAACAACAACCCGCTCCTGCCGCCGAAGAATCCGCACCGGCAGCGACTGCACCCGTAGCAGCTGCGCCCGTAGCACCAGCGCCCGCGCCGCCAAAGGTTGAGAAACTCGCCGCCGAAACACCCGCGCCGACCACGTCTCCAACCGTCGAGAAACCGGTTGCCGTCGCGTCGGTAACGCCGACTTCGCCTGAACCGGTAAAAACGCCGAACGTTGAAAAAGAGAAACCGGCACCGGCAAGCGCCGAACCTGAAGAGAAGCCGGTCAAAGTTGAAAAAACTGCTGCCGTGGTCGACGAACCACCGGCCAAGAAGGAACCTGTCGCCGTTAAGCCAGCGCCATCATCACCGGCCCCCTCAGAACCCGAGCCGGAGCAAGTTGCGGAGGCGGCCGCCGCCGTCACGCCGTTACCGGAAGCGAAGACTCCCGCCGAGCCGGCGGCCCCTGACGTTGTCGAGCTTCGTGCCAAATCTGATAGTTGGATCCAAGTCCGTGCCGGCGACCAACTGCTGCTGACGCGCCTCTTGCGGCGCGGGGAGACCTACCGCGTGCCCGAACGCAAGAATTTGACGCTGATGACCGGCAACGCCGGTGGCCTTGAAGTCCTGGTCAACGGCAACCTTTTGCCGCCGCTGGGCGGTGAGGGATCGGTCGCGCGTGGCGTACCGCTCGATGCGGCGCGCCTTTTGACGTTGGCCAAGGCGTCCAATTCCACCGACGCTGAGTCGGTGACGGAATAGCGTTGGATTGACCACGCTTTGGTCCGTTTTGTCCGGTTTGATCGACAGTTCGGATAGGTTATAAAACCCTCGAAATTTCGATGACGGGCGGCTTGCGTAAAGGCCGCCAAAGTTCGGTAAAACCAATGAGTTTGCGTCCCTACCGGGAAATCCAGCGCCGGGTATCGCGGCAGATCCATGTCGGATCCGTCGCCGTTGGCGGAGGCGCGCCGATTTCGGTCCAGACCATGACCAATACGGTGACGTCCGATATCGACGGGACCGTGGCGCAAGTCTTGGCGGCCGAGCGCGCCGGGGCCGATATCGTGCGTATTTCGTGCCCCGATGAGGATGCGACCGCCGCATTGGCGCAGATCGTCAAGCAGGTCCACGTCCCGATCGTCGCCGACATTCATTTTCATTACAAACGCGCGATCGAGGCGGCCAAAGCCGGTGCTGCATGTCTCAGAATCAATCCCGGTAATATCGGGGCGCCGCAACGGGTCAAAGAGGTCGTGCAGGCCGCGAAGGATCATGGTTGCAGCATGCGGATCGGCGTCAACGCCGGAAGCCTCGAACGTCACTTGCTCGAACAATACGGCGAGCCGTGCCCCGAAGCGATGGTCGCCAGCGCGCTCGAACACGCCAAGATTCTCGAAGACAACGATTTTCGCGAATTCAAGATCAGCGTGAAGGCGTCGGACGTATTTCTCGCGGTTGCCGCGTATCAACAGTTGGCCGACGCCTGCGATTACCCGCTGCACATCGGCATTACCGAAGCAGGTGGGTTGCGGGCAGGAACGGTTAAATCGGCCATCGGCATAGGCAATCTGCTGTGGGCGGGGATCGGGGACACGATCCGGGTGTCGTTGTCGGCGGATCCGGTCGAAGAAGTCAAAGTCGGCTTCGATATTTTGAAGACTCTCGACTTGCGTCACCGCGGTGTCCGCGTCGTCGCGTGCCCCAGTTGCGCGCGCCAGGGGTTCAACGTGATTGACACCGTTGCGAAGCTGGAAGAACGATTGGCCCACATACCCACGCCGGTATCGCTGTCGATCATCGGTTGTGTCGT
>JAGREB010000434.1 GCA_020446775.1 Paracoccaceae bacterium | reverse complement strand
CGCACGATGATGTTGCCGGCGATGACGCTCTGGCCGCCAAACTTCTTGATGCCCAGGCGCTTGCCGCGCGTATCGCGGCCGTTCTTGGAACTCCCGCCGGATTTCTTATGTGCCATTTCTCGTACTCCGGATTAAGCCGCGGCGCCTTCGGCGTCGGCTTTCTTGGTGGCTTTCTTCTTGGCGGCCGCCTTCTTCGCCGGCGCTTTCGCGGCCTTGGCCGGGGCGGTCGCAATTCCCTTGCCCATGTCGGTGATCTTGACCAGCGTCAGATGCTGACGATGGCCGTTGCGGCGGCGGTAATGCTTGCGGCGGCGCTTCTTGAAAATGATTTTCGTCTCGTCGCGGAACTGGCGCACGACTTCGCCGACCACCTGGGCGCCGTCGATCGACGGCTTGCCGACTTCGTCGCCCAGCATCAGCACGGTGTCGAACACCACTTGCGCGCCGGCATCTCCGTCGATTTTTTCGACGGCGAGGACATTATCCTTGGCGACGCGGTACTGCTTGCCGCCGGTTTTGATCACTGCGTACATGGTCTTAAATCCTAACCCCTTCGCGGGGCCTCAAAACGGAAATTGGCGGACGCCGTTAAGGGGTCCGCGCAAGAGCGGTGTGGATATACTGTGTGACCCCCCGGAGTCAATGCCGTGTCGCGCCCATCCGGATCGCGTTAACTATCTGTAAACGCGTCAAAAACCGGCCCCCCTGCGGTGCCGGCCGTGGCGGTTTCAGCGAATTTGGGTCATCTTATTGCGCATGGACGATGCCCCAAGCCCCGAAACCGCAACCCCCAAGACCGCCGAGCACCTGAGCCCGGCCGAGGTCGAGCGATTACAGGGCGCCGCCGCCGCTTTGCGGAAGGCCGAAAAGCCGGTTCGCATTCTGCGCGCGGTCGGGTGGGGGCCTGAGGTCGAGGCCAAGTTCATGGCCGCCAAGGCCAGGGAACTGCCGGACGTCAGCTACACCCCGCTCGATGCCGCACCGGTCCATGCCGCGCTCGCCGACATCAAGCCGCTGGTGAACGGATCGAGCCCGGTGCACGCGTGGCTCGGCCGGGTGATCGATGCCGTCGGGACCGCCGCCGACATGCTGGCGGGCATCGGCACGCCCGCGTTCCACCGTCATTCGCTTGCGCTTTATGGATCGCCGCAGACGCAACTCATGAACTGCGATGTGCGGCCGTTCGATCTGGCGCGCATGCTCGACACCACGCTCGGCGCCTATTCGAACCTCGAGCTTAATCTCAACGCCACGCAGGATACCCCGCATATCTCCGCCGCCGAGATGCAGCCGCGCATGCAAGCCATCTTGGATCGCCACTTCGAGGGCGGCGCGCCGAGTGTCGAAATCGCCGATCATCTGTCCGCGAAGGCGCTTGCCGGCAGCAAGTACATCCGGCTGAAACGCACCGCTTCGTTTTCGGACCGCGATCTCGCGCAACTCGTTCATCACGAGGCTTTCGTGCATGCCGGCACGTCGTATAACGGCGCAGCCCAGGCATCGTTCCCGATTTTGGCGGCGGGTCATGCCGGCACCACGCGCACGCAGGAAGGTTTGGCGGTGTTCGCCGAACTGATCTCGGGCGCCATGGACCCGTCGCGAATGCTGAGACTTGCCGACCGCGTGCTTGCCATCCAGATGGCGATGGACGGCGCGGACTTCATTCAGCTTTATGAATTCTTCCTGCAGCGCCACGATGATCCGCACCACGCGTTCGAAAATGCGCGCCGCGTGGTGCGCGGCGGCGTGCTCAAGGGCGGCGCGCCATTCACCAAGGATTCGGTCTATCTCGAAGGCGTGGTCCGCGTGCACAACTTTCTGCGCATCGCCGTGCAGGAAACCCGCGTCGACTGCATCAGGCTCCTATTCGCGGGCAAACTCGATATCGAGGACATGCCGGCCATTACCATGCTGGCCGCGCAAGGTCTGATCAAATCGCCGAAATTCCTGCCGCCTTGGGCCAAGGATTTGCGATTCTTGTTATCGTATATCGCCTATTCATCGTTTTTAAACCGCATGCAGCTCGATCGTGTTAGGGATCACTACATCGACATGTTGCGCGCCTGCGTCCCCGCAGGCACCTAAAACCGTTAACCGCCGTTCCGCCATCACCGGTTCCACCATCACCGGTTCCACCATCACCGAAGGAGCATGACAATGGCCCACCCGATGCTCGCGCCGGCCATGGCGCTGGTTCTGTGGACTTTCGTCATGTGGGCGTGGCTCTACGCCACGCGCATTCCCGCAATCAAACGCGGCAAAGTCCCGATGCCGCCCACCATGACGAAGGACGATTTGAACGCGCGATTGCCGGCCGAGGTGCGCTGGAAAGCCGACAACTACAACCATCTTTTCGAGCAACCCACGCTGTTCTATGCCGTGATCGTCATTCTCGCGATTACCGGCGCCGGCGACGCGGTCACCATTGTCTTGGCGTGGGGTTATGTGGGTTTGCGCGTCATCCATAGTTTGGTGCAGGCCACCGCCAATATCATTCTGGTGCGCTTTGCCGTGTTCATGGCGGCATCGCTCGTGCTGTTGGCGCTTGCCGTGCGTGCGGCGTTGGCGGTTTTTTGATGGCGGCCGATCCGGCATCGGTTTCGATCCGCCGTTTGACGGCGCCGGCCGATGCGGAATTGCACGCCCTCGCGGACATCCTGATCGATTGCGTCGACGGCGGCGCATCGGTCAGTTTCATGCAGCCGCTGACAGCCGAACGCGCATTGGCGTTTTGGCGCAAGGTCGCCGCCGATGCAGTGCGCGGCGCGCGTGTTCTTCTTGTTGCCGAAGATCGAACCGGTATCGTCGGCACGGTTCAGGTGGTGCTCGAACAACCCGAGAACCAGCCCCACCGCGGCGATGTCGCCAAAATGCTGGTGTTGCGCAAGGCGCGCAAACGCGGCATCGGCGAAGCATTGATGCATGCGGCCGAGGATGCCGCGCGCCAAGCCGGGAAGACCCTGTTGGTGCTCGACACGGCCAGCGGCGACGCCGACCGGCTTTACGCCCGGCTTGGCTGGGTGTTCGCCGGCACGATTCCCGACTACGCGCTGTGGCCGGGCGGCGGCCTCTGTGCGACCAATATCTACTATCGCAAGCTGACCTGACCGCCCGGACCCGATCGTCCTGACCGGGCCGCCGCTTCGTGCGGCTTAGAAAAAATTCTTCCGCTGCTCGAATTCGACCAGTTCGTAATAGGTCTGCATGTAGCCGGTGCAATAGGCCTTGTAGAGGATGTAGTTGCCGTCGGTCGATGTCCACAGGTGATAGGGCGGGTGAATGTCGGTGCCCATGTAGTTGTCGTCGTTGTTCTTGCCGATGCGGAAGTGGTGTGCGTCGAAGGTGCCCGCCTCGACAGTGACTTTCTCATCGCCCATGTAAACCAGGAACATGCCTTGCCGGCGCAACAACATCGGGCCATCGGCGCCGCGGTGATGGAACGACGTCATCAGGTAGTGCGACGACGTCTGCTCACCGGGGCCTTTCGACAGATCGTAGTTGCGGCAATGCATGCCGTCGGCCTGGATCGGGTGTGAGCCGAAGGTGCACGGCCGGCCGTCGTATTCCATGCGGTAAGATGAGCGGCCTTCGCGCACGGTGAACGCCTCGCACTCGGCATAGGTGTCGGTGAAGCGGTACCAACCCGAGCCGACGAACTCTTCGTCGACGGTGAGTTGGTTATACGCATGGGTCGGGCCCCAGTTGGCGTCGTAAGCCTGGATGCTGTCGCGCAATACGCGCGGGCTGTTTTCGTCGATGGCGCAGTGGGCGCGCAATGTCCGCCGGCCGTCGGTGTGGACGGTGATGATGTAGGTCTCGCCGCCGCGGACCTTGTCCATGATCTCTTTCTTCTTCGACGTGTAGCGGATGCGGCCGCGAATGGTCGTGTGTTCCATAGACAGAATCTCCCCAGTGGTGTTCGAAATTGAATGCGCGGCAGCTTAGCTGGGTGAAGTTTTCCCCGCCAGTCGCCGCCGCGCCTTGATCGAAGCGTAACCGCACTATCGGCGCCCACGATCCGGCCTTAAGCTGCTTCCATCGAACCTGGGGAGGCAACCGCCGTGACGTATTCGATCAAACCGCGTTCAGTATTGTTCTCGCGTTTTTCAACGTTGTTGTCCGTTGCCGCGATTTCGATGGGCGGCGCGACGGCGACGTTGGCAGCCGGCGACTTCGTATCGTCGCCCGAGTTTGCCTATCCGGTGCGCGAAATTCCCAACATTCCGCAAGCCGCAGAAGTGTATTACGCCTCGGACAACTATCACATGATCGGGCAAACCCAAGATCCCGATGCCATCAAGTCGGTCTACGGCGGCGACGGAAATCTGACCTACATTTTCACCGACGACGGCAAGGAAATCTGGCGCGTCAACGACCACGGCCAGGATGCATGTTCATTCTGGTTTCCCGATATGAAGCGGGTGGCGTGGACCTCGACCCGCGATCACATGGACATGCGCGCCGGCAATTGGTCCGACCCGGCCGACTATCCGGAAGGCGCCGAGCTTTATACCTCCGATCCCGACGGCAAGAACGTCACGCGGCTGACGGACAACGACTACTACGAGGCCGAAGTTGCGGTCTCGCCCGACGGCCAGTGGATCGTGTTCGGCCGCGAGATCGACGGAAAGAACGACATCTGGGTTATGAGGGCCGATGGGTCCGACGAACATCAGGTGACGTTCACCGACGATTGGCAGGAAGGTCACCCGATGTTTCTGCCCGACAGCAATCGCATCATGTACCGCGCCTGGCGGCAAACCGAGATCGGTAAGATCAAGCCGACGCCGATGACCATCTTCACCGTTGCGCGCGACGGCAGCGACATGCGCCAGCACACGTTCGATCACGACATGAATTGGGCGCCGTATCCGACGCCCGACGGGCGCCACTATGTTTTTGTGCGCATCGCCGACGGCAACAACTGGGACGTTTATTTGGGCGATCTCGCCGGCGGCGAACCGAAGCGCCTGACCTTCGGCCCGGTGTTCGACGGGCTGCCCAACGTTTCGCCCGACGGCACGAAATTGTCGTTCGCGCATTCCACCAAGCCCGGGTTCATGCAAGGCATCCGCACGTTCATCATGGATGTGTCATCGCTCGATCTCGGGCCCGGGCGTTACGTGCCGTTCGATCCCGCATGGGGGAAGCCGGTGCCCAACAGCGCGATGGTGAACTGACCGCGACACTGTGGGCCCGGTACGCAAATACCCGGTTTTATTGACCAAACCTGTGCGGTGTGAACGCCCGGGGCGATGGGTTGCCGAAAAAGGGCGCTTCGGTTAGGTTCCGCCGCCCGCCGGGGTCCGCCCCCGGACCTCGCGACCCAGGTTCAGCGCGCCATATTCGGAGAGGTGCCAGAGTGGTCGATTGGGCCGGTCTCGAAAACCGGTGTGCC
>JAGREB010000433.1 GCA_020446775.1 Paracoccaceae bacterium | reverse complement strand
TCAGCATCTCGATGGACGATTTCGGTACCGGATATTCGTCGCTGTCGAATTTGAGCGCCTTTCCGGTCAAGCGGCTCAAAGTCGACCGGTCGTTCGTGTCGGGCATCGGCTGCCAGCGCGACGCCGAGAAAATCGTCGAAGCCGTCGTCGGCCTCGGCCGCAGCCTCGATTTGCGCGTCGTCGCCGAGGGTGTGGAAACCGAAACTCAGGCCCGGTTCCTCAAGGCGCTCCAGTGCGATGAGATCCAGGGTTATCTGGTTTCGAAACCGTTGCCGCCCGACGCGTTCCAGAAGTTCCTGACCGAATACACCGGACTCGCCATCTAAACCCCCGTTTACGGCGCCCTAGCCGTTGCACCCTGCGGCCCGCCCGGTATAACGGAGCGGGGTAGAAGGGGTTTGAAATCATGGCAGCCGCCGTGTCGATCGTGAGCATGACCGGGTTTGCGCGCGCCGATGGCCGCATCGAGCGGCCCGCCGCGACGTGGGTCTGGGAAACGCGTAGCGTCAACGGCAAGGGGCTCGATATCCGGTTGCGGTTGCCGCCGGGGCACGACTCGCTTGACCTTCCCGCGCGGCAAATGGTCGGCGGGTTTATGACGCGCGGATCGGTCAATCTGACGCTAACAGTAACCGCCGCGGACGATAGCTCCGACGTCGTCGTCAACGAAGCACTGCTCGACAAGTTGATCGACGTTACGGCCCGCAAGACGGCGCAGTTGCCGGCGGGGATCGCCCCGGCCCGGCTCGACGGCTTGCTCAATATCCGTGGCGTGATCGACAGCGGCCAAGCCGCCCTTTCGCAAGACGACATTGTCGCGCGCGATCAAGCGTTGCTGGCCGGGTTGAAGACCGCGCTCGGTGCGTTGTCCGCCGCCCGCCGCCAGGAGGGCGAACGCCTCCGCCCGGTGATCGATACTCATCTCGCGACCATCGAACGGCTGGTGGCCGCCGCAAGGGCAAACCCGGCGACGACGCCCGAGGCGATCCGTGCGCGGCTTTCCCAACAAATCTCCGATCTGATGGGCGCGGTTCCGGCCTTGTCGCCCGAACGCCTGCATCAGGAAGCGGCGCTGCTTGCCGTCAAGGGCGACATTCGCGAGGAACTCGACCGCCTGACCGCGCATATCGCCCAGGCCCGGGACATGCTCGCCAAAGGCGGCCCCTGCGGGCGGCGGCTCGATTTTCTCAGCCAGGAATTCAACCGCGAGGCCAATACGCTGTGCTCGAAGTCGCAGGATACGGGGCTAACGGCGATCGGCCTTGATCTCAAGGCGACGATTGATCAATTCCGCGAGCAAATCCAGAATATCGAATGAAGATCGAGGGGAATATTCGGTGACCGAATCGACGTTCGCCCGCCGCGGATTCATGCTGGTTTTATCGTCGCCGTCGGGCGCCGGCAAAACCACCGTCACGCGCGCGCTGCTGAAGGCCGACAAAGAATTGGTCATGTCCGTATCCGCGACCACCCGTGCGCCGCGCCCGGGCGAGCAAAACGGCTCCGACTATTATTTCGTTTCCACCGACGAATTCAAAAGCATGATCGATTGCGGAGAGTTGCTCGAACACGCGCGCGTCTTTGACAACTTTTACGGTACGCCCCGCGCGAAGGTCGAACACGAATTGTCGCAAGGCCGCGTTGTGCTGTTCGACATCGATTGGCAAGGCACGCAACAACTGCGCGAGGCGGCGCGCGAAGATCTGGTTTCGGTGTTTATTTTACCGCCTTCCATCGCGGAACTCGAACGCCGCTTGCGTACGCGCGCGCAGGACAGCGACGAGGTTGTGCGCAAGCGCATGGCGCGGGCCAACGACGAAATCAGCCATTGGGCCGAATACGACTATGTATTGGTCAATAGCGAGATCGAACGCACGGTAGCGCACGTGCAATCCATTCTTGCGGCCGAACGCATTCGGCGGCGCCGGCAAATCGGGCTCTCGGATTTCGTCAATGCGATGCGGACCGACCGTTAGGTTCGCGCGGTTTTATCGAGTACGTTCGCGAGGCGGCAAAAATCCTCGACAGTCAAGTCTTCGGCCCGGTCGGTCGGCGTGATTCCGGCCGCCGCGCACAAGCCGTTGCCGTCCATTCCGGCCGCCGCCGCCAACGCTTTCAAGCTTTGGCGCAGCATCTTGCGGCGTTGACCGAAGGCCGCCGCGGTGACGCGCGTCAGCGTTTCGATCGATGCGGGGGCAAGCGGTTGGGTGCGCGGGACCAGCTGTACGACGGCCGAATCGACTTGTGGCGGCGGCACAAACGCTTTTGGCGTGACCGTGAACAGGATTCGCGCGTCGCACAGCCATTGCGTCAAGATACTGAGGCGTCCGTAGGCTTTGGTTGAGGGCGTCGCGACCAAGCGCTCGGCGACTTCGGCTTGGAACATCAGTGTCAGCGATTCAAATGCTTTGGCGTTCGCGAGCCATCCGATCAGCAATTCCGTGCCGACGTTATAGGGCAAGTTGGCGACGATACGGCGGGGTGGCGCGCCCAAAGCAGCACAATCGATCTTAAGCGCGTCGCCCCACAGGACATTGAGTTTACCGGGATACGCCGCGGCAATGTCGTCGAGCACCGGCCGAACCCGCTCGTCGCGTTCGACGGCGAACACGGTGGCGTTTTCAGCCAGCAAGGCCCGGGTCAGACCGCCCGGCCCGGGTCCGATTTCGATGGTGGCGCCATCGCTTAAGGGTGCGCCGGCGTCGCCTGCCGCTCGCGCGATACGGCCGGTGAGATTGAGATCGAAGAGAAAATGCTGCCCAAGGCGCTTATCGGCGCGGATGCCATGCTGTGCCAGGGCGTCGCGGATCGGCGGTAATGTATCGGCCATGCGATTGTTTCAGCCGGCCGGTCGCCCGCGGCGTGCCTGCCCGAGACGTCCCGCCAACTTGATGGCTTCAATCAGGCTGGACGCATCGGCGATGCCGCGCCCCGCGATGTCGAAGGCCGTGCCGTGATCCGGCGAGGTGCGCACAATCGGCAGGCCCAAGGTCACGTTGACGCCGCCGGCAAAGTCGACGGTTTTCAACGGGACCAAAGCCTGATCGTGGTACATGCAAATGACCGCGTCGTACCGGCTACGCGCGTCGGCGTAAAACAATGTATCCGCGGGCAGGGGGCCCGTTACATCGATGCCGGCGCTGCGGATCGCGATCACGGCGGGTGCAACGACGCGCTGTTCCTCGTCACCCATCTTGCCGTCTTCGCCCGCGTGAGGATTGAGTGCCGCTACGGCCAGACGCGGCGCGGCAAGTCCGAAGTCGCGCTTCAATGCCCCGGCGGTGGCGACGGCAGCTGCAACGATCGCTTCGGAGGTCAGGCAGGCCGCGATGTCGCGCAGGGCGACGTGAACGGTCACGGGAACGACGCGCAGCGGCGGATCCGCGCGCTCGATGGTCAGCATCATCACGGCCTTGGCCCCGCCACACAGGTGGCCCAGGTACTCGGTATGACCGGGATAGGCGAAGCCGTCGTCTTGGAGAATTTTTTTGTTGATCGGATTGGTGACGATGGCGCCCACTTCGCCGCGTTTCGCCAATGCGACGGCGGCGTCGATCGAGCGCACGACGGCGGCGGCGGTCGCGAGCGCCGGTTGGCCGGGTTTGGTATCGGGCAGCGGACTGCCGGGAACCGGAATGACCGGCAAAGCGCGCGCAAACGCCTCACCGATTTCGGCGCCGCGGCTAACTGTGACAATTGGGACATCCAAGCTCAAAGTCCGCGCGAGTGACGTCAGGCGGTCCGGATCGTCGATCACGGCAAACGGCGGCAGGTGACCGCCGCGCGCCAGCCAGGCTTTCAGCGTGATTTCACCGCCGATTCCAGCGGGCTCGCCCATGGTCAAGGCGATCGGATGCTCTAAAGGTAAGGTGCCGGACGGAACCACGGAGGCCAAACTCCTCCGCGACCGGTTTAGATGCGAACGTCGATCAAGGCCTGGCGGCGCAGGTCGCGCAAGCGCTGCCGGGCGATGTTCTCGAGCTTATCATTTTCGAGCCTCGACATCACTTCCTCATCGCTCGGAATCCCGGTGTCCGCTTCGCGCGTGCACACCATGACGAACAACCGCGCGCCGGTAATGTCGATGGGCGGGCTCACGCGCCCGACGGGAAGCCGGATCACCGCATCGCGCACCTTTTCCGGCAAGCCGCCGACGCGCATGAGGTCGATCGGTCCTGAGCCGGGTGTGCCGATGCGTTGCGCCATGGCGTTCATCTGATCGCAGCTGCCGACTTGGGTGGTAATTTCGTTGCTGTATTGCGCCATTTGCGATGCGGTGACCGCGCGCCCGCCAATGGTCGGCAGGTAAATTTGGCTCAAGGTGACGATCGCCATCAGGGGATCGGGCGCGCCGGCCTCGCGCCGGCCTCGTAATGCGATAATGTGATAGCCGGCGATGGTCCGCACCGGGTCGGATATTTCATTCGGTTCCATACGCGCGAC
>JAGREB010000040.1 GCA_020446775.1 Paracoccaceae bacterium | reverse complement strand
ATATCGAGGCGAGTTGCCAAAACGCGCGTCGCACCGGCGGCGCCGAACGCTTCGCCGATGTCGGCGGCTTCCGATGCGTCGCCACCCGCAGCAATAACCATGATTGGTTCAAGGTCGGCGCTCGCGACGAGGCTTCTCAAGTAATCCATGTCATGGTGGCTGAACGGATTGAGGCCTGGGCTGTCGATGAATACCAGGTCGTTGCGGCTCATCAAATCGTTTACGGCGGGTGCCAAAGTCTCTGGACCGCGGACCTGGCGCAACTCGACCTCAAGAATTCCGGTGAACGCCGCGAGTTGCTCGACGGCACCCGCGCGGATGGTATCCGTCGTGATCACGCCGACGGGGCGGCCGGCCAAGCGCGCGCGTGCCGCGAGCTTCGCGACTGAAATGGTTTTTCCGCCGCCGGGCGGGCCGACCATCATGAACGGGCGCGGGGATCTGCGTTCCGGCAATGGTGCAAAGTCGAAGTGGTCTTCAAGGGCGGCGGCACAGGCCATCGTCGGGCTTCCCACTTCGACCGACGTAGCAGCGGCGACGAGCTTCTCGGTTAAGCGCGCCGGCGTGCCGTGGTATTCGAGTGCTTCCCGGACCTTCTCGGCGAACTGACTTGTGTCGCGGCCCGAAAGGGCGCGGCGGATGTCTTCGTCGTCGTCGGAACCGTCTTCAAGGGCTGCGGTAATCCGTACGCCCTGGCCATCAGCGGCGCGTTGCGTTGAGACGATGACCGCGTCCTCGCCCAATTCCTCGCGCACCATGCGCATGGCCTCGGCCATGGTCGGCGCATTGTAGGATTTTAGGCGCATCCGCTTCCCCACCATCGGCGGCGCACCACGCGCCGTCGTTTCGACTTTACCTCAACTTCCCTCGTGTTTCCGCGCCGTTTTTCGGCTTTTCGGTCGTGTAACGCCGTCATGTGGCGCTGCTAAATCTGACCAACCGTGCGGATTTTTGCCTTGGGATGAATCTCGTTTTGCGACATCACCGCCGTCATAGGCCGGAACCGGTCGATGATCGAGCGCACATACGGACGCACGGTCGGCGATGTCAGCAAGACAGGTGTTTCGCCCTGCATGGCGAACCGTTCGAAATTCTGACGAACCGCAGAGATGAATTCCTGCAGCTTGGACGGCGCCATCGACAACTGGCGATCCTCGCCCGTGCCGATCAGCGATTCCGAGAATTCCTGCTCCCATTCCGGCGATAGCGTCACGATCGGGATCACGCCGCTGTCATCCACGTTTGCGTCCGACAATTGGCGCGCCAGGCGCGAGCGGACATGCTCCGAAATCAAGAGCACGTTACGCGTAATGGCGCAGGCTTCGGAAATGCCTTCCAGGATCGTCGGAAGGTCGCGGATCGAGATGCGCTCGTTCAGCAGGTTTTGCAGGACGCGCTGGATGCCCGCGACCGTGATTTGCGAAGGAACGATCTCGTTCATCAGTTTGTGCAGGTCTTTATCGAGATCGTCGAGCAGCTTCTGCGTTTCCGCGTACGACAGCAGTTCGGACATGTTGTCGCGAACCACTTCGGTCAGATGCGTCGTGATCACGGTTGGCGGGTCGACAACGGTAAGCCCGCGGAACAACGCTTCTTCGCGATTGGCCGGATCGATCCACAATGCCGGCAAGCCAAACGTCGGCTCGCGCGTGCGTTCGCCTGGCAAGGTGATGTCTTCGCCGCGCGGATCCATCACCAGCAACATGTTGGGGCGCAGATCGCCGCGTCCGGCTTCGACCTCTTTGACGAAGATCGCGTAGGAGTTGGCGGGCAACTGCATGTTGTCCTGAATACGCACCGCCGGCATGACGAAGCCCATGTCAGTGGCGAGGGCACGGCGCAGCGACTTGATCTGATCGGTCAAGCGGCGGTTTTCGTTGTTGATCAGCGACAGCAACCCATATCCGAGTTCCAGCCGGACTTGGTCGATCTTCATCGCCTGGCTGATCGGTTCTTCCTGGACCGGAACTTCCTGCTGTTCCATGACGCTCTTGAGAGCGTCTTCTTTTTCCTGCTGGACTTGCTGGTTCCACGTTAACCATGCGGCCGTACCGCCGGTGATCGTAGCCAGCAAAATAAATGGAAGCGCCGGCGTGCCGGGAAGAATGGCCATGGCGGCGGCGAGCAACGAACTCATGCCGAGCGCTTTGGGATAGCGAGTAAATTGGCCCGCGAGCGCTTCATCCGTCGACTCGGTCAAGCCGCCTTTCGACACCATCAAACCTGCCGCGGTCGAAACCACGAGGGCGGGAATTTGCGTCACCAACCCGTCGCCGACCGTCAGTCGCGTGAATGAATTCGCGGCATCGCCGAAGGTGAGATCGTGTTGCACCATGCCGATGATCATGCCGCCAACGACGTTAATCGCCGTGATAATGATGCCGGCGATCGCATCGCCGCGGACAAACTTGGACGCACCGTCCATGGCGCCGAAAAAATCGGCTTCCTTCTGCATGTCCTCGCGGCGGCGGCGGGCTTCCTTTTCATCGATCATGCCGGCGGAAAGGTCGGCGTCGATCGCCATTTGCTTGC
>JAGREB010000432.1 GCA_020446775.1 Paracoccaceae bacterium | reverse complement strand
TCGCCGCCGTCGCCCTCGTCCTGCTGATCATGTTGGCGGGGACGCTGGTGGTGACGGAAAGCATTGCCGCGCCGATCCGAACGATCGCCGTCAACGCCAACAAAGTCGCCAAGGGCGAAATCCCCAAAACCGATGGCGACACGACCGAGCGGCGCGACGAAATCGGCCAGCTGGGCCAGGGGTTCGCCCGCGTCCTCGAATTCTATCGCGATATTGAACGCGTTTGCAGCGCCATTGCCGCCGGCGACCTATCGCAACGGCTCGTCTCGCGCGGACCAACCGACCGGTTGAGCGTCGCGATCAACGATATGGCCGAAAAGCGTCAGGCCGCCGAACGGGAATCGCGCGAACTTTCGGAAGCCGCGGCGCTTGAGGCAAAGTTCGAATCCGCGTTGTCGGAACTGAGTTCGGCGATGAAAGGTGCGTCGACGGTCGAGCAAGTCGCCGAACAGGGACTCGCCGTTATCGTCAAGACGCTATCGGCCAGTATCGCTGCGGTTTTCTCGATCCCGGCGTTCGGGGATGAATCCTGTTTCAATCGCATCGCGACATGGGCTTATCCGGCCGGAGACGGGCTGACCGCATCTTTCAAGCGCGGTACGGGAATTGTCGGCCAGGTCGGGGAAAGCGCACGCCTCATGCGCATGCCGGTCGGCACCGGCGGCTTATCGTTGCAGCTTGGTTTTGCGACTGCCGCTCTCGCCGAAGTTATCTACGTTCCGCTCAAACACGACGAACGCGCCATCGGTGTTCTTGAACTTGCGGTCGGCGTGCCGCTGGCCGAAAAGCAACTCGAGTGGCTTGAGAAAGCGGCGGCCGACGTCGGCGTTTCGATTCGTATCGCGCTCGGCCGCGAACTGACGGAACGCGCCCTGGCGGAATCGAAAGCCGAACGGCTCCGGTCCCAGCGCCTACTCGATTCGTCGCCCGACGCAATCGTCATCGTCGGCGCGGACGGCAAGATCGATTACGTCAACAAGCAAGTCACCAATTTGTTCGGTTATGCACCAAGCGAATTGCATGGCCGGCACGTTTCGATTCTGATCCCGGAGTCCATGCGTCCCGGTCATGACGCGCTCATGGACTCGTTTCATGCCGGTGGGACCGCGCGCGTCATGGGCGAAGGGCGCGAACTCTCGGGCCTGACCAAAGACGGCCGCGAGGTGCCCATCGATATCAATCTCAGCCCGCTCAAAACCGCGACGGAAAATCTCGTCATCGCCTCGATCCGCGATATCACGGCCCGCAAAGAAGCCGAACGGGCCCTTAAATTGGCCAAGGACGCCCTCGCCAACGAAAACATCAAGATTCAGGCGATCATCGACACCATCCCCTATCCGGTATTCTACAAAGGCCCCGATACGCGTTTCCTCGGCTTCAATCGCGCATACGAAGAAGTGTTCGACCGCCGCCGCGAGGATTTGATCGGCAAGCGTGTGCTCGATCTCGACTATCTGCCGCTCGATCAGCGCGAAAATTATCAGAAAGAAGACGAAAATTTGATTCGCGAACGCGGGTCCCTTAAGCGCGAGACACCGATGCCGTTCTCGGACGGCAAAATTCACGACACGCTCTACTACGTGACGGCGGTCTCCCTACCGGACGGGTCGTCGGGCGGCCTGGTCGGAACATTCGTCGATATTTCAGAATTGAAAGCGGCCGAACGCACCATGGCCGAGGCCAAGGAACTGGCGGAATCGGCGACGCGGGCCAAAAGCGAATTTCTCGCGTCGATGAGCCATGAAATCCGCACGCCGATGAACGGCGTTACCGGAATGGCCGACCTGTTGGCGCAAACAAAACTCAATGACGACCAGAAACACATGGTCAAGACGATCCGCGATTCCGGCAACAGTCTGATCACCATCATCAACGATATCCTCGACTTCTC
>JAGREB010000431.1 GCA_020446775.1 Paracoccaceae bacterium | reverse complement strand
AACCGAACCAGCCGACCCAAAGCAGCGATGCGCCGACCAAGCTCAGCGTCAAGTTGTGCGGCGGGAACGGCTCTTTGCCGTAACCGGTGCGCTTGCCCAATACCAAGGCCAGGACGAGGCCGGCGACCCCGGCGTTGATGTGCACCACGGTTCCGCCTGCGAAATCCAACACACCGTCGGAGCCGAGGAAACCGCCGCCCCATACCCAGTGACAAACCGGCGAATAGACCGCCAGCGACCAAACTCCCATAAACACCAGCATCGCCGAAAACTTCATGCGGTCGACGAAAGCGCCGGCAATCAGGGCGGGCGTAATAATCGCGAAGGTCATTTGGAAAATGACAAACACGGTTTCCGGAATCGAACCCGAAACGGCGTCGATACCGACACCGGTGAGAAACATTTTGCTGAGATCGCCGACGAATGCGTTCCCCTCGCCGAACGCAAGGCTATAACCGGCAACCATCCACACAATCGAGATCAAGCAGCACGTCGCGAACGAGTGCATCACCGTCGACAAGACGTTCATCTTGCGCACCATGCCGCCGTAAAACAGCGCCAGGCCCGGAATGGTCATCAACAAAACCAGCGCCGTCGATGTCAGCATCCAGGCGGTATCGCCGGAATCGATGGTGGGTGTTTCGTCCTGCGCGAAAGCCGGCACTCCCACCAGCGCCGTGGCGGCCAACACCGCCATCGCGGCCAAGGGCCGCGCGATTGCAAACCGATTCATGTTCAGTCCCTTTTCTTGAGTTGTCATCAGAGAGCCTCCTTCCCTCGCTCGCCAGTCCGAATGCGAATTGCTTCGTCGATCGTGCTGACGAAAATTTTGCCGTCGCCGGTTTTACCGGTCTTGGCAACCTCCAATATCGCTGCAATGGTTCCATCGAGATCGCCGTCATCGACGATGACCTCGATCTTGATTTTGGGTACGAACGACACTTCGTACTCGGCACCGCGGTAAATTTCCTTGTGGCCGCGTTGGCGCCCGAATCCGCGCGCTTCCGTGACCGTCATACCGTGAATGCCCTTGGCGACAAGTGCTTCGCGGACCGGGTCGACCATCGAAGGTCTAACAATCGCTGAAATACTTTTCATGTATAGCCCCCTTCCTGCTGGATTGAAAAATCGCGCCGTGAAACCGGCTTAGAAACCTTTGGAGATCGTGAACACCACGCGCGAGTCGCATAGCGCGCACCCCGAAACGTCGGTGTCATAGTAACGCACGCTGGCGTCTGCCCACGGCAGCGACACGGTCATCCCGACATTCCAATCGAAATAATCCGGGCCAAACGACGGATCGACCTCGTTGCGGCCGATGTTGGCGTCGATTGAAAAGTTCTCGGCCAGAGGTACGGCGACGCCGGTCGTGAGATAGACCGCATCGTTCGTTCCGCCGAAATTGTCGGGCGAGTAATAGACGCCTGCAGTCCAAGAAGCCGGACCGAAGTCGTAACCGAGTTTGACGGCGCCTTCCCAATAGTCGTAGTTGGTGCCCGCGGCGTCGCCCGGGTAGGCGTAATAGATCACGCCGACGTCGTAGCTCAGGTTGTCGACCGCGCCGGAATATCCCGCGAACAAATCGAGTTCGAGACTAGCGCCATCGCCGGGCGCGAATTCGACATTCGATCCCCAAAAACCCGCGTAAAAGCCGGCATCGGCCGACCACGTCAGCCCACCCTGAATCGCCGGGTCTTCAGCCGTTTGCGAATATCCGCGAAAGATGTAATCGGACGTCAGCGCGATGCTGCCCGACACCGATCCAAAAGCGCCATCGTCTTGTGCATGTGCAATCGAACCCGCGGCCAAGACCGAGATTGCAATCGCCCCGAACAATTGTTTTTTCATGCTGGCTAGTCCCTGGATTACGAGACGACGCGGCCGAGCGGACATCGCACGGGCGGCGTCGACACCAAGAACTATGCAAAATCCAGGCCAACTTTGTGCATTGCGGTATATTTTTCTGTGGATAAATTAATATTAAATAACAATATGTTATAAGATTATAATTTTGGTGGTATGATACAATCTACCGCAGTGCATTATTATATGACTATTTTTTGAACAGTCTATTATTTGATGCTGAAATAATAGGCACCTAAGAATTTTTTATCCACGCGACGCCAGCTTATCCGGCCCCATAAAAAAACCCGCCCCCCAAGCGGGGGGCGGGTCCAAAACGGTGTGTACTCGCGTTTAGGCGTTGTGCGCCGAGAACTTCTGTTGCGATAGGCGCGCTTTTTCATGGGTTGGCGTGCGCACGGCCAACAAGGCAGCGATGACAACGCCAACCGCGATCAACGTCATTTCCAATCCAAAATCCGCAGGGTGTTCCCAAAACTCCGTGAACAGATGCCACCTGCCCGCGATTTCGACGGTATTCCAGCAAATGATCGCGGTCGGAATGCCGTATCGAATGGCGGTGGTCACCTTCCAAAACCGCATCAAACGCTGGAACAGGTAAACCGACCAGATCACGTTGATGAAAAAGATTCCGTAAGTGACAGGGTGACGTTCACCGAGAATGTTCTCGTCATACATGAACAGAAGGACGAGGTAGAAGAACCAAACCACGTAAATCGTTTCGAGCGCCGTGATGGCTGCGAAATTGCGCTCGTGCGCCGGGTTCGGCTTGCCGGTACGAAGGCCCAAATTCCGCTGGAACCATAGGAAGAAGTTACACTTGGTTTCCTTGTTGAAGAGGAAATACATCAAGGTCGCCCCCATGACGCCGATCGACGACATCATGACCAAGTACTCCGATTTGGTCGCAATCTTTGTGGGATCGGTCATATCCATCAAATCGGGCACGGCGAGGTAATGAGCGTTCCAAACAAAAGAAAACTCGACCCAGCCGGTCCATAGGAACGTTCCGGCCCAGAATCCGAGCCATGTCGCCGCGACTTCGTTTTTGCTGCGCATACCGATGAACAGCAAAACGGCGCCGACGACTCCCATGCCAAACGCGGAATAGTAAACGAAATCCGGGCCTGGCCAGACGTCTTCCATGACGATCATCACGGTGTGACCCAAAGCCTGAACCACGAACACGATGACAAAAGCCAGCAAGCCAATGAACGGGGGGCGAGCGAAAGCTCGCTTAAAGCCGTTCGAGGGCGTAGCGGCAACGGTTTCTGCGGCCATAGATCCTCCTGGTAGCGGTGCGGGCACCGAACGCGATAACCTATAGGCTGTATACGCGCACGGGCGGGCCAACATGATACCGGTACGCTATCCGCAAGCATTAGAATTCGGACCTTGCTGGCCGCACGAACGTCAACACAGCGTCAATAAGCCTCACCCGACGGCAATTTCCGGCTAGGACTACGTTCATGGACCAAGTTACTCCAAACCTGATGCTGATCGACGACGATGCCGGATTGGCCGGCATGCTCGGCGAATTTCTCGAGTTGCATGGATTCAAGGTGGAGGTTTTTCACTCTGCCGAGGCTGCTTTGAGTCGAGTTAAGAACACCCCTCCTGATCTTGTCTTGCTGGACGTCATGCTGCCCGGCATGAACGGTTTTGAAGCCCTCAAGCAAATCCGGCAAACGTCGGATGTCCCCGTCATCATGTTGACCGCGCGTGGAGAAGAATCCGACCGCATCATGGGGTTCATGGGCGGTGCCGACGATTACTTACCCAAACCCTTCAACCCGCTTGAATTGGTCGTGCGCGCCAAGGCGATCTTGAAACGGGTCAAGGGATCTTCCGCGACGCCGCGGCAGGATGCGGAGTCACTCGATGTCGGTCTAATCAAGATCGATCTGCGGCGGCGCGAGGTGTTCGCGGGCGATACCGAACTCCATTTGACGGCGGCCGAGTTCCGCGTCCTGGAACATTTGATGCGCCACGCCAATGAAGTGCTGTCACGCGCCAAGTTGACCGAACTTGCGCTTCAGCGGCCTATCGAAGCCTACGACCGCAGCATAGATACGCTGATCAGCAAATTGCGCCGCAAGTTGGCCGACGCAAACGTCGCGTCGCCCACGATCCGCGGATTGCGCGGGCATGGATACGTGCTCGACACGGCCGCCGGCCCCGCGGACAAACCATCGTGAAGTTTCCGCCGCCCCGGCTTTACTGGCGCATGGCCCTTTATATCGGCGTAGCAATCGCCGCGTTCCTCGTCTTGGGCGCCGCTATTCTGTTCACGGTCGCGTCGAAGGAACTGGAAAATTACGTCGCCACGCGTCAAAGCAATCTCGGTCAGGAAGCTGCGGCAATTTTGTCCGCCGGCGGACAGCCCGCGCTTGAATCATGGCTTCGCGACGACGCGGCAATTCCTTCTGACGTCACCGTCTTCGTGCTCGACCGCGACCATCGCGATATTCTCGAGCGGCACGTCCCACAAGCCTATGTTGATTTCATCGGTAAAATCGCGCCCGACCAAGCCGAATCGGTATTGTCCAATTACCGCCCCGTCCGTCTGACGCCCCAGCTGATTGGACCGGACGGAGCCATATACGTGTTTCTTGTGGTTCCGAGCAGCGTATCGGTATGGGGCAGCCCCGCGATTATTCTCGGTATTTTTGCCGCCGCGATGGTGGTCATCGGAAGCGTCGCCTGGTTGATCGCGCGCGCGTTTGGCCGGCCGATCGGCGAATTGCAACATGCGTCAAGGGAACTGGCGTCGGGGCACATCGACGCACGCGTTCCGTCCGCAATAACCGAACGGCGCGACGAATTAGGTCAATTGGCCGCCGACTTCAACAATATGGCCGATCGAATCGCGGCCCTGATCGCAAACCGCCAGCGCATGATGCGCGAACTGTCGCATGAATTGCGCTCCCCCTTGGCGCGCATGCAAGCCGCCGTCGGCCTCGCGACGGGGCGCGGCGCTTTGAATGATGCAGACCGCAACCGGATCGATCAGGAAGTCGGCCGTATGGACCGCTTGATCGGCGACCTGCTCCGCTATTCCCACCTCGACGCCACGCCGGTCATGAGCCGCAAGCTTATCCGGCTTGAGGACGTTCTTCAGGATTTGGTTGCAGACGAAGAAGTCGAAGCCCGTGAGCAGAATTGCCGGATTACCTTTTCGTTCGGCCGCGACCTTACCGTCGTGGGCGACGATGCGTTGCTGCGCAGCGGACTCGAGAACATCGTGCGGAACGCCATTCGTTATACACCGCCGGGCGCTGTCGTCGAGATTTCGGCCCAGACCGAAGGTAAGACCGTCGTGATCGATGTGTGCGATCGCGGGCCCGGTGTTCCCGACACGGATCTTGAACGAATATTCGATCCGTTCGTGCGCGTCCCGGAGACGGGAACGGCCGATCGGACGTCGTTACCGCAGGCACATCATGGCAGCGGATTGGGATTGGCAATCGCACGGCGCGTATGCCAAGCCCACGGCGGGACCATCACGGCTTCGCCGCGCACCGGCGGCGGACTGTGTATTCGCATCGCGCTGCCGGCAGCGGAATTGACCTGACCCGGCGACGGATGGCTTAGACCATACCGTGCGAAGACAGTTGAATGTCGGCCGCGGTCAGTGTGGCGCCGCTTTGCAGTGTCGCGATTACCGCATAACCGCCGGGCTCGGCACCGTTGGTATCGACATAAAGGGCATGGTCGGCTTCCGAGTAAATCAGGGCGGTCTGCCTCAAATCGAACGCCGCATTGGTCCCGGCGGCCGATCCGTCGAAACTACCACCGATGATCGAGAAATTTTGTCCGGCCACGATCGCGCCGTCGCCAAGCCCGAAGGCTTGCGCGTCGAGTCGGATCGCATCCTCTCCCGAGACAAAGTCCGTAATGGCGTCGCCGATATCATCAAGTGAGTTGTACACGAACACATCGGCACCGCCGCCGCCGGTGATCGTGTCGGCACCACCGCCGCCGATAATGATATTGTCGCCATCGTCGGCGACGATCAGGTCGTCGTGATCGGTGCCGATGACGTTTTCGACCGAGATCACGAGGTCCATTCCACCGTCGCCGTCATCGACCGCACCCGAAACGAGGTCGAGCGAGATCGGGCCCGAAGACATCGAGTAATCGACCGTATCGCGTCCCTCGCCGCCAACGAGTGTGTCGTCACCGCTGCCGCCCGAGAACACGTCATCGCCGGCGCCGCCGAGCATGAGGTCATTGCCCGCACCGCCCGACAACACATCGTTGCCGTCGCGGCCGACCATGGCGTCATCGCCGTCGGTGCCGCTCAATTGATCGTCACCGGCCGAACCGTCTTGCGTGACGGCGAAGGCTTCGAGGGTGAGACCCGTATCGGTGAAAATCGGCTTCAGTGCCACGCCATCGTATTGGTCGAGGCCGGTCACGTCGTGGAACATGCCGGTCCGCTCGCCCCAATCGACCACGTCAAATCGATCACCCGCCGCGGCGGCGAATGCCCCATAGGCCGCGACCGCGAGCGTGCCACCCAGAGCAAAACGCCCGGTGACCGAGAAGACGTCGTATTCAGTCGCGCGCTGGCGGCCACCGAGCTCGATAACCGTCGTCGTCCTAGCGCCAAAGACCGCGTGACCGTTGATGGTCAAATGACCCGGTGATGCGCCGGGCGTGATCGAAGACGAACCATCGTTTGTGAACGTTCCGCCTTCCATTTGGATAGTGCCGGTGCCGGAAATCGTGGCCCCAGAATTGTTGTTGAAGTCGCCGCCATCGGTATCATTGCCGAAGCCGTCGCTGCCTTGGTCGATCCCGTCGCCCATGAAGACGTCGCCGTCAATGACCATCGTCCCGTCGTTATCGATGGTCGTACCATTCATCTTCACCGTCGTGCCGCTTATCACGGTGAGGTCTTCGGCGTTGTAAAGCGTTCCCGTTGTGGACGTAAATACGACGCTAACATCGTCGAATGTCATGTCGCCGTAGTTTTCGAACAGCGCGTTCCCAAGATTGAAAGTTGTGTCTTCACCGACGTAGAACACGCCTTCATTGTTAAAGCTGAAGTCGTTCAATTCGAACGTAGTGCCGGTGTAAATGTTGAACTCCGAGGACGCTTCGTTACTTAGTGCGCCCGTAAACGTAATGTCCCCACCGTCGAAATTGACGTAGGCATAATTGAAGAACCCGTCGACGGAAATCGAGACCAAGCCGCCGGAATCAACGTTGAAATCGCCGGAATTCTCGATGTCTTCGGATACAGTCAGCGTCAAGTCACCGCTGGTCAGCGAATTATTGAATGTACTACTCGCATCGTTGGTAATGGTTCCGCCCACATAGACCGAAAGGTTCCCGCCCCCCGTGGAATTCAAATTGATGTAGCCGGCATCGCTGTAAATATCCGAATTGATATTCACCGCCATTGCGCTCGCGCTCGCGTTGTCGACGGTGAACTCGGCTTCGGTATCTATGGAAACACCACCGCCCGCATCGAGCGTAAACGTCCCCGACGCAGTGTTTTGCGTAATATCCAAAAATATGGGGACCGTAATTTCATCGTTGGTCGTCAGGGACGCGCCGTCTTCAAGCGTAATCGTGCCATCGTCGTCGTTCATGAAAGTGGACAAAATCGTCGCCGAGGTCCCGGTGACGTAGATGTCGCCATCGTTGGTGAACGAGCCGCCGGTAATCGTCCGGGTTCCGCCGCCGCCGGCCTCAAACAGGATTTCGCCGCCGCTCAAATTGGTCAGCGAACCGCTGGTCAAATCGAGGATCGCGTTGTGCGCGGTATCGGACCTCAATCGGATCACACCGCTATTATTCACGATGGTTGGCAAATTCAATTCGGCGTTGCCGCCGTTGGCATTTATTTGAATTTCACCGCTGGACACGACAGTAATCGACCCACTGACCGTCATTGTGTTGTTCTGTTCGGACAACAGAAGACCGGTCGATTCGATAATCAGGGCATTTGTAATCGAACCTTGGTCGGCATCGAGCGTGTTGTTGACCGTCACGACACCGGACCCGTTCATGGTCGCGGACCCGTCACCGCCGATGTTCACGGTCACGGTATTGGCGCTCAGGGTCAGGTCGGAATTCACGGTGAACGTATTTCCGGTCCGCACCGACAGCGTACCACCGCCCATGAAGGTCGCGGTCGCCCCGGAATGAATCAGGGTTACGGCGCCGCCCGTGCTCGACAGATTCAGAATACTTCCAGACTCGATGTCGATGGTGCCGGTATTGGTCAACGTTCCTCCACCTTGGAAGAACGAGTTGGTATCGACGTCGAGCGTCCCGGCGTTGGCGAAATCACCCCCCTTAATCGTGCGCGTTCCACCGGATCCGTCGTCCAGATGAACGGTGCCGCCCGCATTGACGAGGCCGCCGGCCCCGCCCGCCAGATCGAGGATCGCGTTGTGGTTGGTATCGGAGGTCAGCTGAATCAAGCCGCCGGCATTGGCCAAACCCGATGTCCCGCCCATCACGTTCAATTCGGCGGTGCTGCCGTTGGCGTTGATTTTCAGCGTACCGTCGACGACGAAGACGTTGCCGCTGATCGTCATCGTATCGTTGCCTTCGGCCAGCAGTAATCCGCCGGTGCCCACCGCAAGCCCGTTTGGTAACGTTATCGAGCCGGCTTTGGCGGTCAGGGTTGAACTGATGGTCAGACTGCCGGAACCATCGACGATCGCCGAGCCGCCATCGCCGCCGATCGTGAAGGACACTCCGCCGGACGCCAAGGTGATATTGTCGCTGACCGTGAGCGTCGTGCCGGTGCCGTTGACGATGAGCGTTCCGGACCCGTTGAAGATGGTCCCCGAGACCAGTTCCAGCGTGGACGCACCGCCGGTATTGTCGATCGTCAGTGTCTTACCCGAAGCGATCGTGATGGTGCGGTAATTGTAGGCGTCGACGTTCGACAGCTTCAGGCTTTGATTGATGGTGAAATCGCCGTCGTTATAGATTTCGCCATTCTTGATGACCCGCGCGCCGCCGGAACCTTCCGAGATTAGGATCGTTGCGCCCATGAATTGCTGATTGATGACCCCGGTTCCCAACAAATCGAGCGTAACCGTGTGATTGCTGGATGAGGTCAGCTCAAGGTCGCCGGTCCCCGAAAGATCGATGTATCCCCCGACATTCAACTCGGCATTGTTGCCGTTGGCATTAATCCGCAACACACCATTATCCAGGACCGCGATGGACCCAGTCAGCAACATGGTGTCGTTGCCTTCGGCCAACAGCACGCCGCCGGAATCGATGGTCAAATTGCCGTCGAACGCCATCGATCCGGATTTGGCAATCAGAGTGTTCGCGACCGTGACGGCTCCCGAGGCTTCGACGATCGATGATCCGCCGTCGCCGCCCACCGTCAAAGCAACAGTAGTTGAATCGAAGGTCGTTGCCGTGTCGAGCGACAGCGTCGTGCCCGTGCCATTCAGGACGAGAGAGCCGCCGCCGGCAAACGTGGCGCTGCCGCTCATCGTCAGCGACGACGCACCGCTGTTATTGTCCAGCGTCAGCGTCTGACCCGAATCAACATCGACCGTACCGGTGCTGGTGATGTCGAGATTGGATGCCGTCGTATTCCTATTGATGTCGATCAGGCCGGCGCTGGTGATGGTTCCGTTTCTGATAAACCTGTCGCCACCGCTGCCGATTTCCGTGGCGAGCGTGCCGCCCACCGCGACATTCACAACGCCAGCGTCGTTCAGTTCGAGGTATGAGTTGTGGTTGGAGGAGGACGTCAAAGTCAGGTCGCCGTTGCTGTTGACGTGTACCTCACCGGTGACCTTCAGCAGCGCCGTGTTCCCGTTGGCGTTGATCGTCAGGAATCCATCCGAATTGATGGCGACCGACCCCGACAGAGTCATCGCGGAATTGCCTTCGGCGAGGATCTGGCCGCCGGAATTCACAGTGATCGGCACGCTGATCGTGCCAGCTTTGGCGGTCAGCGTATTTTCGATAGTGAGATCGCCGGAGCCATTGACGATGACCGAACCGCCGTTGCCGCCGATTGTGACGGCCACGCCGCCGGAATGAAGCGTCGCGTTGTCGTTGACGGTCAGCGTCGTGCCCGCGCCGTTGAACACGACCGAACCGCTGCCGGCAAACGGTGTACCGGCATTCAGAGTTAAGCTTGAAGCGCCACCGGTATCGTCCAACGTAAATGCAACGCCGGACGCAACGTCGATCGTGCCGCCGGTGACGATATCGAGATTTGAACCCGTCAAATTTGCATCAATGTCGATCAAGCCGTCGCTATTGATGGTCCCGTTCTTGATGGTTCGTCCGCCACCTTCGCCAACATCGATCCAGATGGTATCCCCCGGATCGCCGTTTTGGTTGATGACGCCGCTATTCACAAGGTCAAGGGTTGCGGCATGCGATGTGACCGACGTCAGGACCAAATCGCCGAACTCTTCGAGTTCAACGACGCCGCTGATGTTCAATTCGGCATTGCCGCCGTTGGCATTAATCTGGATTTCGCCGCCGTCATTGACGTAGATCGAC
>JAGREB010000430.1 GCA_020446775.1 Paracoccaceae bacterium | reverse complement strand
TTGGCATATATTTCTATGCGTTGGCATTTGGAAAAACTTCATGGCCTGAGAGTTTTTCCATCGAAAGCTTGCGGCCATATTTTGCCGAACCTCGCATAAAATCCCTGCTCGCCACCGATGAAGCGGGCCCCGATGGCGGCACCAGACAAGAGGGCAAAACAGCCTACCTGAACGGCGATGATCTTCGGGCACTCAAAGTTCTTATTCCGTATGCGGCGAAAGGGGACGTTGAGGCGCAAACCTTGGTTGGCTTTATGTATAGCGATGGCTTGAGCCAACGCGCCCTACCAAATCATTGCGTGGCCAATTATTGGCTCGAACGTGCGGCCAAATCGGGGAACGGGTTCGCGCAACTCAGGTTGGCGGAGAAGTATTACCGCGGTGCAGGAGTTGAAAAAAATATCGAGCACGCACGCGCGTTGTTTCGTACGGGAGCAAGTAAAGTCGATGACCGGGATATCGATGCGGGTTGGCTCGTCGGCTATGTACGCAGTCTTGACCCAGATGCCGAGACCAAGTCCATCGATTCGGTCCCAGAAAATGACCTTGACGCTCTTGCAATTCCAAACATCTATGATTCCTTACCCGAAGCCACGGGTTGGAATTCGGTCAAGCATTGGCTCAACAATTGCCACGTGCGGCCTTACGAGAACACGGAGATTCCTTGGATAAGCCTCAGATGCTGCCGTTGCGAGGCGGATGTAAATTCGGCGGGCCGAGAATGCAATCTCGCGATTGGGCCCATATTCGATGAAAAGGGAAGCCGGCAGAAAAGCGAACCGCCGTGGCCGTTCAAGTGATTAACGCTTAGCGCATAGAAATAGTTCGTGGCAATTTCTCGCATCTCCTGAAGTCGACGCATTAAGGAAAAGCTCGCCATTGCGGAACTAGTTGCTTTCGCGAATCCCCGAAGATGTCCGGGAGAATTTTTCTCAATTCGCTATTGTTAAGACCTTGTCGACTTGCCAGCGCTTGCGCCTGTGAATCAAATTGGGTCAATAGGTCTTGTTCCAGCGGCTTTGAGTCTGCTTGACGATCGCGCCAGTAAATATTGCCGTCAGAACCAACAAAGTGGTTATCTGATAGAGTGCCGCGCTCTTTCCAGGCTTTGACGACGCCTTCACTGCTTTCGCGTTCCGCCGTCCTGTACGCTCCTGGGTCGACACCTTGCATGGCCGCAAGATCATACGCTTCCTGCATTGTGTAGGGTCGCTCGACGAAGTTCAAATCGACGCCAGAGGCAAAGCTGCGCAGCCTGACATCTTGGGCAATCGCCTGAGCTTGCCGAGCATCCCCTCTCCGCAATGCGTCATTGAACTTATCGAATTGATTCTGAAGATATTCGACACGAGGTTTCGGAATCGGCGGCGCAAATTTGTCCTGCCGCGCGGGTGCCCCCCGAAAGAACGGATTGTCGGCGTAAAGCGGTGGCATATATGAAAATAGCGTAAATTCCTGCGTCTGTGTTTGGGGATTGACGCCGCGCGGTGTGTTTTCGCGATTACCGTCGAGTTCCCGCAACTTTCCACGCAGGAGGCGCACGACCGGTCCGTACCTGCGATCCCCAAGTCGGCCGATTTCCTGGGCCGCCTCTTTTTTCCAGGATTTCCGGTCTGACGCAGTTTTGGCTTTGAACGCATTGCGTAGTGCATTGAGTGCCGGCCGAACATCTTCCCCGGCATCGGCGGCGAGATGTGGATCAATCCCAATGACCTGAGCCGCCATCATGGTCAGGCCATCACCGAACGAATAACTGGATTTGTGTGGCGTTTGGCGATTCATTCGACTGACTTTCCAGGGCTGAAGTTTCAAACAAAACGCCCGCGGGACCGAATGTCACCGCGGGCGCACGTGTGGTGCGCGTCTTATGCCTCAGGCGTTCGCCCCGCTCAAGCACGAGAACGGGTTTATGCACATTTAATTTGCGAAATTTCCTGACCCGGCGGTCGCGCCAACTCAGGTTTTCATTCACAGGAATCTGCGGACGACATGACACGAAAGATCGATTAGAATAGACATCACAACTTGATCGCGAGCGAGCTGATGACCGGTTTTATGAACCCGCCCGTCGCCGATGAACCGGCCCCACGCAACATCCGCGTAATCGTGTTCACTGTCGTCGCATTGGTGATCATCATCGCGGCGGCGTTCCGTTTGGGGCGGCCACCTGAATTCGACGAGACATCCGTCACGTTGGTCATCCCAGCGACTACCGAAACATTCGATCGCGGCCTCGATCTATTTCTTCAGCGTGACTGGACGACGGCCTACACATTGCTGCGCCCGCACGCGGACGCCGGAAACTCGGACGCACAGCTGATCATGGGATGGATGTTTGGTTACGGTTTCCGCGGTAAATATCTCGTCGACCATTGCAAAGCCGCCGTGTGGCTCGATAAATCGGCGCGGCAAGGTAACCCGGTCGGAATGGCACGCTTAGCCGAGTACTATTTCCGTGGCGCCGGAGTCGTGCGCGATCCAAGCAAGGGTTACCTCTGGTACCGTGAAGCAACCGCGATCAGGGGAAACGACCCTGACTCTGTTACAAGAGGTTTCAAGGCGTTTGTTGAAAAGCAGCCATACGGCTATGTGAGTTTTCCGAATAGAGACACGGAAGCATACAAGGATCCGGGGTTCATGAATTGGGATTTCCACCGAGAACCACCTGTCGAAGTCGCGCCATTACCGGACATTCCAATTATCGACTTGATTGTCCAGGTTGCCGGGAACAATCGCCAAGGCTGCCACGCTGCGCCGAATTGGTCATTTTCGGATTTTCCGGGGACGTTACCGTAACCTCGCTTTATCATGGCATTCTTGGGTCGAGGCTATCCAACGCGCTTAATGGATTAAATTGGGACCAATAAGGCGAAGAGTAAAGATTGGAGATAATGCCGGCTACTGGCGAAGGGTGCGTTCTAATTTCTCCGGTTCTAAGCCTTACGATGCCCCACCGATCGACATAGTATTCGGGAAGTAAAAGCCCAATCTTGCTGTAGCGATCTTGCACATTAAATGACGCGATATCTCCCTTGTCAAAATCATCTGGATTGATGTTTTGGATCAGGCCCAAATCGTTGGGATCGATCTCGGCTCCAAATTTCAGTCTAACGTTTGGATTGGCGAGGAACATCGAGCGGAATTGGTTCGAAAGGTCAGTACGAATCTCATTTGATGGAAGCTCTCCTTTGGAGCCATCTTGCCGAATTCCATTAAACTCGTTCATAAATGCTTCGCCAACATCCGCAGCGGTACCGTTCCAGCGTCCCTGATAGGTCTGTTCGCTTCCGTCGGCCGCTTGTCCTGACGCGTTCACACTCGATCCGCCCGCATCTCTGCCGCCACTCGGCGCACCTATCGGTGCCGACGGAAGACGAATTGGTAAACGCGATCCTGGATTGGTGGGTGCGAGGTTGTATTGCGACGGGTTCGGACGCCAAAGCGGTGTGTACACGCCTTTCACTGCGAATTCATTCGCCCAGCCAGGCGTATCTTTCCAATTCGCCACCGTATCGGAATCGAACTGTTGTGCGCCGGTGGTTCGGTTGATCCGACTCTGATCGTTGACCCGGCGCGAGCGCGGATCGACGCCGCGCGAACGCAAGTCTTGCGCGATCATCGCGCGAGTGCGGGCCGAGAGTTGGTCGGGATGCAGCACCATTTCGCCCAGGGTGACATGGGCGATCTCGGTATCGCCGCCCCGGCCCTGCAATGCCAGCAGTTTCGCCGAAATCGCATTGACCAGCTCAGGGTGCGCCGTGGCGTCGACGTACTTCAGTTCGTTCTGCGCCTCGCGGATCAGCTCGGCCCGCAGCTTGCGGTCTTTCGTCGCGCGCGCCTTGCGCAACAAGTTCAGCGAATTCTTCGGATCGTCGCCCGCT
>JAGREB010000429.1 GCA_020446775.1 Paracoccaceae bacterium | reverse complement strand
TCGACCGGCATTGTCGGCGCGACGGTCGTGACCATGGGTTTGTTGTCGCTGCCGGCGATGATGCGCGCCGGATACACGCCGCGGCTCGCCACCGGAACGATTTGTGCGGCCGGCACGCTGGGTCAGATCATTCCGCCGTCGACGGTCTTGATTTTCATCGGCGACATCATGCAAGGCGCCAACCAGCAAGCCCAGCTGGCCATGGGCAACATGTCGCCGGAACCGTTGTCGGTCGGTCAACTGTTCGCGGGCGCGATCCTGCCCGGCTTGATGCTGGTCGGCTTGTATATCGTTTGGATTTTCATCGTCTCGCTGATGGACCCGAAATCCTGCCCGCCGCTGGCCGGCGGCGCCGAGGCGCGCGCAGGCCTGGGCGGGCGCGTGGCCAGCGCCTTGATCCCCCCGCTGGTGCTGATCCTGGCGGTCTTGGGCTCGATCCTGTTGGGTGTGGCGACACCGACGGAATCCGCTTCGGTCGGCGCAGTCGGCGCAATGGCGCTGGCGGCGGCGAAGCGGCAGTTCAATCTGACCATCTTGCGCGACGTGATGCGTACGACTTTGGTCATCAATTCGATGGTGTTCGTGATCCTGTTGGGGGCGAGCGTCTTCTCGCTGGTGTTCCGGGGCCTCGGCGGCGAAAACCTGGTTTACGATTCCCTCGCCGGCATGCCGGGCGGCGCGGTGACGGCGACGCTCGCGGTCATGGCCGTGATCTTCGTGCTCGGCTTTTTTCTCGACACATTCGAAATCATTTTCATCGTCGTGCCGATCGCCGCGCCGGTGCTGATCCGCCTCGGCATCAATCCGCTGTGGCTCGGTGTCATTATCGGCATGAACCTGCAAACCAGCTTTCTGACGCCGCCGTTCGGCTTTGCGCTGTTTTACCTGCGCGGGGTCGCCGACGCCGCCATCCGCACCATCGATATCTATCGCGGCGCGATCCCGTTCGTCGCCATTCAGATCGTGGGCATCGCCACGTTGTGGCTGGTGCCCGAAATCGCCACATCGCTGCCCGACCGCCTGTTCACAACGGTTGCGGCCATGGATGTGCGCGCGGATGATGGAGTACCGGTTCCGTCCGCCGAAGTGGGTTCGCCGGCCGGCGACGATTTCAGCGACCTGTTCGCCAAGCCCGGCGATCAGACCGTACGGCCTTACATGGACGACTTCAGCGGCCTTGTACCGGAGCAATAGCCGTCATGCGCCGAGGCCGAACTTGAACGGCAGGCGGCGGGCATTGAGGTAGGCCTGATCGGCGATGCGCGTCCAGGGCACGATTTCCTCGCGGAACTTGAGGAAGTCGACCACGATCTTGCGCACGATGGGATCGCCTGCGGCATAAACCTCATTCAGCACTTCGTTGGCCTTTTCGCCACAGGCCATCAATACGTCTTCGGGCAATCCCTTGACGATGACACCGTGCTTTTCGACCAGCGTGCGTAACGACGGTCCCGAGCGGGCGTTGTATTCGGCCCAAATATCGTAATTCGCATACCCGGCGGCGACGCGGACGATGTCCTGCAAGTCGGCCGGAAGCTCCTGCCACGCCTGCTCGTTGACCATCAACTGCAGGCCGGCGCCCGGTTCGTGATAGCCGTGCGAATAGTAGTAGCGGCAGACCTGATAGAACCCGAGCGCAAGGTCGTTGTAGGGCCCGATCCATTCGGCGCCGTCGATGGTGCCCGATTGCAGCGCCGGGTAGA
>JAGREB010000428.1 GCA_020446775.1 Paracoccaceae bacterium | reverse complement strand
CGTGTCTTCGGACGAGGGGACTTAAATCTGTATTTTTGTTGCCTGTCACGGGCACTTTTTCGGCGACGGCCCGGGCATATTTTTGGTGGGCACGGGTACGATTTCGCCTTCTTTATTTCCCACCCGCTGGCCGAATTAGGGCCGCCCGCGCGCGGACCGAATACCCGGCGCCATTCAAGCCGAGAAATCATATCCAAGTGCTTGAAAAGACTTAAAATATCCGAATGCCGGATGCTTGACCAAGTCCTCACATAGTGTGGCGGCAATGCGTCGGTTTGCGGCGATCACATCGGGTATCCTGAATGCCGGATCGCTTCGTGAACCAGTGCCAGGCTTCGCTCGACGGCGGCAGGGTTCCGGCCAAAGAATGCTGGTTGTTTCAGACGGGGGCGACGCATGGAAATTCAACAGCTGAAAAGATTCCTCGTCGCCGCCGAGACGAATAATCTTCACGCAGCCGCCGCGCGGCTCAACATCACGCAGCCGGCACTCAGCCAAAGCATCAAGAAACTCGAAGAGTCGCTCGGGGAGCCCTTGTTCTTGCGCGGTGCCCGCGGTGTTGAGCTGACCGAAGCGGGACGGATCCTGATTCCACGCGCTCAGTTGATTTTGAAGTGCCGCGATCACTACGCGCAAGATCTGGATGAATTGCGGACGAAGCGCGAGTCACGCCTGCGCGTCGGGGTCGCACCATATTTTTCGCGCAGTCATTTCGCCGATGCCGCGGCCCGTTTCATGTCGGCGATGCCGGGCGTTGGTCTTGACGTTATCGAGGATCAGGCACTTCACTTGGTCAAGCAAGTTCAGGTCGGTGAACTCGACTTGGCGTTTTGTGGAGCGAATTCAGCGATCGAGGCAAGCGACACGTTGAACGTCATGCCTTTGAGTCCGGCCAGGTACGCGCTGTTCGCGCGGGCGGCGCACCCGGTTTTCCAACAGCGTCGTATCGACCTTGAAAGTTTAAGCGAATATCCGTGGGCGGTTCACGATCGCGAAACTAACGGTAAACATTTTGAACGCATATTCCGCAGTCACGGCGTTGAGCCTCCCGAATTTTCCGTGTCCACGCGATCTTTGCCCGTCATTGTGTCGATGGTTTGCAAAACCGATTGCATCGCCTTGCTCGCGGAGGATTCGGTGCGGGCCGAGCGCGAACTCGGTTTGATTAAATCCATCCATGTGCCTCAGATCGAGATCGAGACACTCGGTGCCATCTACACCTTGGCGGACGCACCGCAGTCCAAAGCTCTTAAATCGTTAATCGCGGAACTTTGTGCGGTCGCTGCTATCCGTGAACCCAAGCTGCGTTTGGTTGAATCCGGGTCGGCTTAGGCAGCGTTCGCCAACAGGTACACGTTTCACGCGCAATAGATAGAAAGCGCGCGATGGCGTGCGCGTGCATCAATTGTTCGTTCGTCATTCTGTCTCGGGAAAAAGGCCTTTTCGGTTTCCAGGCGAGCACAACGGCCGCACTGGGTCACATGTTGATCGGATTGATCGGAAATTTTGTCGCGCTGCAGCGTTCATTTCCGGGGTGCTCGATGTTAGATCGATAGATATTTACAATCACCGATATAACCAATTTATTTTAACGGCCATTCGAATTCTCGTAATCTTCCCAATAGGTTCGCGAGCGCGGTGGGGGTCACTGGCGCGGCGGCTTCCTATCAGGGGAAAAGCAACAATGAATTCACGCTTTCTAACGCGCGCCGGTTTGCTGGCGACGGTCTTCGGAATTGCGCAGTCGAACACGACGCTTATCGATACGGCCCAAGCGCAAGTCCGCCTGGAAGAAATCGTCGTTACCGCGCGCAAGCGCGAAGAGTCGCTGCTCGATGTGCCGTTGTCGATTACGGCGCTGACGGGCAAGGATATCGAATCACTCGGTGTGTTGGATTCAATCCAACTGTCGGATTTCGTGCCCGGCTTCTACATGCAAAACAACAATGCCGGTCGTAACGATCGCGGCAATCGTACGCTGATCTTTCGTGGATTGGCGCGCGGGAGCGGCGTGAATGCCGGAGGGACGATGTTCGTCGACGGCGCGCCGTTGTTGTCGGGCGAAATCCAGGGGCTGACCGATGTCGAGCGCGTCGAAATCCTACGCGGTCCGCAGTCGGTGTATTTCGGCCGTGCAACCTTCTCGGGCGCGGTGAACTACATCACCAAAACGCCGGGCAACGAATGGAGCGGTAAGGCGAAGGTCGATCTGTCGCGCTTCAATACGTCCGACGTCGAACTGTCCGTCGAAGGGCCCGTGGTCGAAGATAAGCTGTCGTTCCGGGTCAGCACCCGTCAGTACAATAAGGGCGGCGATTACATTAACTTCGGCCGCGGCGATGAGCGGTTGGGCGACCAATCGACCGAATCCTATGGTCTCAATATCTATGCCAGCCCCAACGACCAACTCGATATCCGCGCCAACTTCAACTATTTCTTCCACGACGACGGCTCGCCTGCCGACGTGAAGATCAAGGTTTTGGACGGGTACCATAATTGCAATCCGTTCTCCGCGGCACGCGCGATGATCTGCGGCAGTTTGCCGGATGTCAGCGAACTCAAACCAGGAATGATTTCCGCCAACACGGAAATCACGCCAGAGTTCCAAGCCGGCATTATCGATCGGGTCGGAGTCAACGGTTCGCTCTATCCGAACATGTTGAAAAAAGGCCAAGGCCTTGCCCGCCGCGGCAAGCAGGCAACGCTGAACATCGATTATGAGTTGTCCAACGGAATGACTTTTGGCGCGATTTCCGCTTGGCACAAGGACGACCGGCAGGTCATCACCGATCTTGCCAGCCGCGATACGCGGGATCGTCCCAATCCACTGTTCGGCACAAATCCGAATGTTCCTTATCCGCGCTACATCGATTGGCGTTACCTAGTTGAGTCATACATCGAGGATTGGAGCCAAGAAGTCCGGTTCTCATCTGCCGACAATGACCGCCTGCGTTGGACCGTCGGCGGTACCTACGTCGGTGCGAAGACCGAACCGAGCGTTGTCATCGGCCATAACCCAACCAGCCCCGCGCAAACGGCCACGAACGACTTTTCGCATGTCGATACCTACGGCGTGTTTGGCGGTCTCTACTACGACATTAGTGAACAGCTGACAGTCGCGGCGGAAGCTCGCTATCAATCGGATAAACTGAACGTCGTGGATGCGGCACGGGGAACCGATCTGAAGACGACATTCAAAAGCTTCAGCCCTCGCGTAACGTTGGACTACAAACCGACCGAAGACTCGACCGTCTACTTTCAGTACGCCAAAGGAACCCGTCCGGGCGGATTCAACGCCAACGTGCTAAACTATAGTGCGACGGAATTAGAGCGGATCAATCAACAAGCGAGAACGCAACTCGCCTATGACGAAGAAGTGCTCGAACAATTCGAGTTGGGGGTCAAAGGACGGTTCTTCGACGACCGGGCCCGGGCTTCTTTGTCGGTTTACTATGGCAATCTGAAGAACGAGCAGATCGCTCAGGCGATCACGTTCATCGACGACGGCGGTGAAATTCGCCTGCAAAGTTTCACCGTCAATCTCGGCAAGACCCGTATCCAGGGCGTCGAGTTTGAAGGTGCTTTCCAGGCGACGGATAACTTCCAGCTGTCCGGCCAGTTCGCCATCAACGACACCAACATCCGCAAATTCTACTGCGCGGCCTGCTTGAGCAACTACACGGGCAGTGCGGACGTGACGGGCAATCGCCGTAGCGGTGTCCCGCGTACGAGCGGATCGGTGTCGGGTGAATTCACGAATATCGTCACCGGAAACACCGAAGGCTATGTGCGGATGGACGTAATTTACCGCGGACCTCAGTACGTGACTGAAGCCAATCTCACCACGGTGGGTGAGGCGGTCATCAGCAACGTTCGGGCCGGTATCCGCACGGATGCATACTCGCTCGAAGCGTATGTGACGAATCTGTTCGATGACGACACCCTGCCAAGCTCTGGAATTGGCGTCGACGTAATCACGTTCCAGCAGAACGAATACCGCGCCAATCTGCCCGATCGCCGTCATTGGGGTATTCGCGCGACTTATAACTTCTAACTCGGTTAAATTTTCACCGGCATAGAGC
>JAGREB010000427.1 GCA_020446775.1 Paracoccaceae bacterium | reverse complement strand
AGGTCATCACCATCGCCAGCGGCGCGGCCGATTTGAACCTGGGCACCTTCTCCATTGCATCGGCCGTATCGCGAGCGTCGCGCTTTTTTCTGGTCGTCGCCCTGTTGTGGAAATTCGGCCCACCGATCAGAACATTCATCGAGCGCTATCTGAACTTGCTGACAGTCGTGTTTTTTGCCTTGTTGATCGGCGGTTTCGTGTTGATCAAATATCTTGCGTAAGACCGGGCGTAAGGCCGGCTTTGGTACAAGACCGGCCTGGGGATTTTGGGGAGCGGTAAACATGTCTGAAGCGGCGGCGGCCACCGGCGGGGTGCGCCAGGAATTCGCGCGCGGTTGGCCGATCATTGTCGTCACGGCGATCGGATTGGGCTGCGGCCTCTCGGCAATCCCGATCTACACGCTTGGCGTGTTCACCAAGCCGCTCGGCGAAGAATTCGGTTGGACCCGCGGCGAGGTCCAGGCGATGTACACCTGGATGACGATCGGCAACCTGGTCGCTTCGCCCGCGCTCGGCCTCCTGATCGACCGCCACGGCACGCGGCTTGTGTGCATGTTGTCGTTGATCGGTCAGGCGATCGGTTACCTCTTCATTGGCCTGTTCGCCCAATCGCTGTTCAGTCTGTATGCCCTCGGATTTTTGACCGCCGTGATCGGTGTCGGCACGGTGCCGATCAGTTGGACGCGCGTGATCGTCGATTGGTTCGACAAAGCGCGCGGCCAAGCGTTGGGACTGGCGTTGGCCGGCACGGGCCTCGCCGCCGTCGTTCTGCCCGTTTACACGACCTGGGTGCTGGAATCGTTCGGCTGGCGTGCGGCCTACATGGCCTTGGGCGCGCTGCCCGCGTTCCTCGCGCTGCCGCTGTCGTACTTTCTCTTGCGCGACCGCACCACCGGCGGAACGGCGGATGCACCGTCCGAAGCCGTCGCGCGTCCACCGGAAGTGAATATCGATTTCAAGCAAGCCATCACCGGTTACCGGTTTTGGGCGATGAATCTGGCGTTCTTCATTATCGGGGTGTGCGTCGCGGGTCTGATCGCGCACCTGATCCCGATGCTGACCGACCGCGGCATCGAGACCGGCACGGCGGCCCAGATCGCCGGCGCCATCGGCATGGCGGTGATCGTGGGACGCATCGGCACCGGGTATCTGATCGACCGCTTCTGGGCGCCGGGCGTCGGTTTGGTCGTCCTGTGTCTGCCGATCATTTCGTGCGTGATCCTGGCGAGCGGGGCATCGACCGTGCCGGTCGCCGTCGCGGCCGCGGTCCTGATCGGCCTCGCGGCCGGCGCCGAATTCGACCTGATGTCGTTCCTGGTCAGCCGTTATTTCGGCCAGCGCCGCTACGGGCTGATCTACGCGGCCCTGTATGCCGTGTTCAAACTGTCGGCGGGGATCGGCGGGCCATTGTTTGGCTTCTCGTTCGATTCATCCGGGTCCTACGTCACGATTCTCTCGTTCGCGATGGGTGGATTTGCGACCGGGGCGGCGCTTCTGTTGTGCTTGGGGCGTTATCCGAAACCGCAGGAAACCGTCACGGCCGCCTGATTTTCGCCACGACGTCGGCTAAACTAGCCTCATGAACCAGGCTTCCAATTCCGCGCATCTGGCCGCGCCGATGAGCACCGCCGTACTGGCGGCCATCGCCGCCGCGTCGGCAGGCGCGCTCGGGCTGGCGTTGATATCCCAATACGGCTTCGATCTATGGCCGTGCATCCTGTGTTACTACCAACGCGTGCCTTACGGTGTCGCCGGCGTGCTGGCCCTGCTGGCGATGATGCCGGCGGTCGACGGACGTTCGCGCCGGTTAGTCGCCTGCCACTGTGCCGGCTTGTTCGTCGTCAATGCGGGAATCGCGTTCTTCCATGTCGGCGTCGAACATCGCTGGTGGCGCGGGCCGTCCGAATGCATCGGTCAAATTAAGGACTATTCCTCGACCGACCTGCTGGCGGCGCTGTCCCAAGCCGGACGGACCGGCTGCGAAGATCCCGCATTCACGTTTCTCGGCATCTCGATGGCGGGCTACAATGTACTGGCCAGCCTGATCCTCGCTGCCTTGTGCATATCGGCGATCAGGAAAACGGCATGGTGGATCCGCCCATGACCAAAGCAGCCAAACCGCAGCGCCCGTCACGGCCCGCACGCCTGCCCGGCGACCCCGATGCCGCCACCGCGATCGAACAAATGGTCCGCGTCAATCAAGCCGGCGAATACGGCGCGAAACGGATTTATCAGGGCCAGTTGGCCGTACTCGGCAAGAGCGAAGCCGCGCCGATTTTGACCGAAATGCTGGCACAGGAAGAACAGCACCTCGCCCGCTTCAATGAAATCGCCGCCCGGCGCGGCGTGCGGCCCACGGTGCTCGAGCCGTTGTGGCATGTGGCGGGATTCGCGCTGGGCGCCGCAACGGCGGCCATCGGCAAGGACGCGGCGATGGCCTGCACCGTCGCCGTTGAAGACGTGATTGGCGAACACTACGCCGAACAATCCGCGCAGCTCGGCGACGACGAGGCCGATTTGCGCGCCACGATCGACGCGTTCCGCCGCGACGAATTGCATCACCGGGACGTAAGCTTGAAAGCCGGGGCCGAACAGGCGCCCGGTTACGAGGTGCTGACGGCGGCGATCAAGGCCGGCACGCGGCTCGCGATTTGGTTGTCGAAGAAAATTTGAACGCGGGCGGTTCAGCCCGCTTCCAGTTCGGTATCCCAATAGAGATAGTCGCGCCAGCTTTCGTGCAGATAGTTGGGCGGAAACCCGCGGCCGATTTCCTGCAACTGATGCGACGACGGGCGGAACGGGCGAAAACGCGGATGCATATGCGCTTGATGCGGCAAGCGGTTGCCCTTCATGAGATTGCATTCGGCGCAGGCGGTAACGACGTTTTGCCACGTGGTGCGCCCGCCGCGCGAGCGCGGGACGACGTGATCGAACGTCAGTTCGTTGGTGGAGTTCGGTGTGCCGCAGTATTGGCAGGTGAAGCGGTCGCGCAGGAATACGTTGAACCGGGTGAACGCGGGCGAGCGGTCCATCGGCGCGTAACGCTTCAATGAGATGACGCTGGGCAGCTTGAGTTCGAAACGCGGCGAACGGACGACGCGCTCATATTCGGAAACGACATTGACGCGGCCGAGAAACACCGCCTTGATTGTTTCCTGCCACGGCCACAGCGAAAGCGGAAAGTAGCTCAGTGGGCGAAAATCCGCATTGAGCACCAAAGCCGGGCATGCTTCCGGGGACACACTCACAATCGCCGCCGTCTCCCTTGAAATTCGAGCGGTAGTGTATCAATTCCTAATGGGAACACAATTGCTTGTGGCACGCCTTCCCCACCTGTCATAGGGCCTTCACAAACTAAGCAGAGCATCGCTTGAACGCCGCACCCCAAACCGTCACGCGCTTTGCGCCAAGCCCCACCGGATTGCTTCACTTGGGCACGGTGCGCGCCGCCCTGATCGCCGCGCGGGAAGCCGGTTCGGGGACGTTTCTGTTGCGGATTGAAAATATCGATACCGGGCGATGCCGCGCCGAATTCGAGGCCGCGATCTACGAAGATCTGGAATGGCTGGGCTTGAAATGGCCGGCCCCGGTCAGACGCCAAGCGGAGCATTTCGCGGACTATGCCAAAGCGATCGAAACGCTGAAGGACGCCGGAGTGTTGTATCCGTGCTTTTGCACGCGCGCCGATATTCAGCGTGAAATTGTAAATGCTTCCGGCGCGCCGCATCTGTTTCGCGATGGGCCGGACGGACCGATTTATCCCGGCATTTGCCGCAACCTCGACCCGGACGAGGCCACGCGCCGCATGGCGTCAGGCGAACCTTACGCGTTGCGCCTGCACATGGCCCGCGCCAAAGACCGCGCCAGCGATCATATCGGTACGCTGACATGGCACGACCGCCTTCAGGGGCAACAACGTGCGACACCGGAAATTTTCGGCGACGTCGTGATCGCGCGCAAGGATACGCCGGCAAGCTATCATCTCGCTTCGGTCTGGGACGACGCCTTGCAGGGCGTGACACTGGTCACGCGCGGCGAAGAGTTGTTCGCCGCAACCCATGTGCACCGATTGCTCCAAGCGTTGTTGAAACTGCCGACGCCGGACTATTACCACCACGCGCTATATTTGAACGGTGACGGACAAAAGGTGTCGAAGCGGGACGCCGGCTTAACCGTTAGGCATTTACGTGAAAGCGGGCACACGCCCGCCGCCGTGATCGCGATGG
>JAGREB010000039.1:977-4038 GCA_020446775.1 Paracoccaceae bacterium | reverse complement strand
GGGCCGCGAATTTCTTCCATGATCGCGGCGACGCGATCTTTATCGAGGCTCTTGATCAGAAGTCGCTCGGTTGAATCGTAGCTGCCGATCAGTGAGCCGGTATTGGACAGGGCGTCGGCGAAATCGACGAAAATGCGCTCGACGATGTTGGAGCCAAGGGTGCCCAGCGACGACATGATCTGGGACAGTTCCTTGATCTCGTCGTCTTCCATCATCGCCAGCAGCTTCGAGGACTGCTCGGGCGCTAAAGACAGCATGAAGATGGCCGCTTTTTGCGGCCCTGTGAGACTGCGATAATCTTCTTTGACGCGCGCCATGAGCCCGCCGTGACCATGTGTTGAGTAACCGCGCCCATTCTGGCGCGGTTTTGCCCAGCGCCTAAGATGACGGCAGACCGGTTAACGGGTGGTGAACGGACGCTGGCCGCGAAGATTGTGCCATGGCCGGCTGGCGGCGACGCCCCAATTCGCCGTGGCGACCAAATCCATGAAACTACTGTTTATTCAGACTGTTGGAGACACCAGCTTGGTCTGCGGCAACCAATCCGGTGCTTTTGCGAGCAAGCACTTCAAAAGTGCGGTTCGCGTCGTTCATGTATTTCGTCGGGTGCGTCATCGCCATCGTCGCCTGCTTGCTGGGGCAACCGATCTCTAATTTCCTCGAGAAGCGCCACGATTCGATTTTGTTTCCAGTACCAGCAGATAAATTCGCGCAGAATAAGAAATATGCCTACGATGAAGACGATTGCCGTTAATTGTTCCTGTGTCATGAGCGCTCCTTGTCATATTCGACGCGCCGCAACTTGGATTTCAAATCATGTCGAAGCCGCATTTCGTCCGCGATTATCGGCGCAAAGTGCGCAATCTTATCGACCGGACAGCCGATCTGGATACGGCGATGTCTCGTGCTGTGGGCGGGAATTACGAGGCCGTCGGCCGCCTCGAGCGCGATCTATTGCTGACGCTAGGTCTCAAGACGCCGGACTATGTCATTGATGTCGGTGCGGGATCGGGCCGGCTTGCCTCGGCCATTTCGGACATGATTGGGGTGAGGTACCTCGGAACTGACGTGGTGCCTGAACTCCTGGCCTATGCGCGAACCAAGTGCGGGCGTACAGATTGGCGCTTCGAAGTAGTTGAAAGCCTCGTGATTCCCGAAAAGGACGGAGAAGCCGATTTCGTGGTGTTCTTCTCGATTTTCACCCATTTGACCGAGGATGAATGCTGGACCTACCTGAAGGAAGCCGCCAGGGTCACGAAATCCGACGGCAAGATCGTGGTCAGCTTCCTGAACCGGGACATCCAGCACCATCGGGCCGCCGCCGGGCATCGCCTGATGCAATGGTGGAGCCGGCTGAGAGGAAACGGTCTAATGAACACGCTGCTCGGCCACGCCGCGCTGACCGATTGGGCGACGCGTCTCAACATGACGGCCGATTTCGACGATGACAATGCGATTGGGCAAAGCGTTTGCATCTTCAGGAAACGCACCGCGCAAGCGGTTAGCCTGTAGATAGGCCGATCCCGGAACGCCCTCGTTTGCCTACAGATGAATGGCGATGTTTCACTTGACATACCCAACCCCGATATATAGGTTATGGGCACTCAAGGAGATATCGCCATGTCTGTTCTGTCCGCGCCCCATTTCCACAACGAAGAAGCCGCCTACGAATACGTGGAGCGCGTTCTTTGGCCCGAAGGTCCGACTTGCCCCCATTGCGGCAACGTAGATCAGACCAAGATTGGCCAGCTTAAGGGCAAGACCACCCGGATCGGCCTGCGCAAGTGCTATGCCTGCCGCAAGCCCTTCACCGTCAAGATGGGCACCATCTTCGAGGACAGCCACGCTCCGTTGCGGCTGTGGCTCCAAGCTATCCATTTGCTGTGTTCGTCCAAGAAAGGCATCAGCACCCGCCAATTGCAGCGGACCTTGGGCGTCGGCATGAAAACCGCTTGGTTCATGGGTCACCGCATCCGTCACGCCATGGCCCCGGCTGACAGCGGTCCTATCGGCGGTTCGGGCAAAACCGTTGAGGCCGACGAAACCTATTTGACCCGCTCGCCCAAGACCAAGCGCCCCAAGGGCCATATCCCGAACGCTCGCCACGCTCCTCAGGTCGTGTCCTTGGTCGAACGTGGTGGCCCGATCCGTTCCAAGTTCGTGGACCATGGCAACGTCCAGCAAGTCGTGTGGCAGCACATGGACGACAATAGCCGCCTGGTCACTGACGGCGCTCAGGCTTACCGGAACGTCCACGGCGGCGAACACGAGTGGGTTGACCATTCCAAGCGTGAATACGTCCGTGGCGACGTTCACACCAACACCTTGGAGGGATTTTTCTCCCTGTTTAAGCGCGGCTTGGTCGGCGTCTATCAGCACATGGATGAACGGCATTTGGACCGTTATCTGGCCGAGTTCGACTTCCGCCAAAACACCCGCGCCAAGATCGGGTTCGATGATGTCGGTCGCACTACCGAAGCGATCAAAGGCTTCAAGGGCAAGCGGCTGACCTATGAAACGACTGGTGGGGCCTAAACACTTGCGGTCGTGGCATGAATTTGTGCGGTACTGGGTCAAGAAACTGGCTCCCTAGATTCAGGGACGCGCCAGTAGCCCGCCATTTCGTGGGCCTCTTGTTCGCAGTCCGCGCAAATAATGCTATGGTCAGAATAAAGCCAAAACACGTAACTGCCGCAACTACATTGCCAAACGTCAGCATTCGGCCTTTGAATTGTTGGTAAATAAACCACGTTTGAATTGGAAGGATTGTCCATGGCACCTAAAAAGCAAACAGCATATCGGAGTGCAAAATCAGGTCGTTTCGTGACGCAGAAATTCGCGGAGAAACGCCCAGCAACGACGATAAAAGAGAAAAACCCGATCGGGAAAAAACCGAAGAAGACTCCGCGATGACAGCAACCAAGAAACCGAAACAAGATGACCCCGAACAGGCCAAGCGGTTCATGGAAGCCGCGAAGGACGTGGGCGCCGGCAAATCTGCCGCCAGCTTCGACGTAGCTTTCAAAGGGGCTGTCAGGCCGGAAATGCTGACGCCCGAAGA
>JAGREB010000039.1:0-896 GCA_020446775.1 Paracoccaceae bacterium | reverse complement strand
CCGGTTAAACAGGAAAAGTAGGTCATATCAGCCCAGCCAGATCGCGGATAAATGCGCGACAGTTGTCGAAAATCTCTCGGGCCTGCTCCATCGTGTAAGTCTGCTTTGGGTGCATGACCTCGTTTCTCCATGCAACCTTGACCGCGTATAGGTGTGACGCCGCCTCGGCCAGCGCCTTAGTCCGAGGCAGTTTATGGTCCAATGCCTTTATGACTTTGTTGGCCTCGTTCAGCACATTTTGCCAGTTTTTCTCGTTCGCTAGGGTGACCCCGATTTCATTGCCGAAACGCTGAAGCCCGCGCTCCATGACGCGCATGAGATGAAATACGGTGGCGGTCGGCAGTCCGTACCCGAGGCACTTTCCGGACTCGGATATGTCTTCGCCCATGTCCGGAAATTTAGCCTCGACTTCGGGTCCGAATAGTGGGGCGGGCGGGGATATGAGATCGCGTTCCGACGCTGAAAACATGGCGAGTGACGTAAGACCGCCCTGGTCGAGCAGCGCCCTCCGTACGTAATGAAGGTCGCCAACAATCTGATTCTTGCCGTTTTGGGTGGTGAGTATGCGCGCCAACGACTCACACGCTGTGCGGCACAAATCGAAATCAGAGATGCCTTGAAGTTGGTCGATCAGCGGCCGCAGCTGCCGCGCAATGCTATGCCTTGTCTCATCCGGCACCACATCTTCGCGCATACGACTGATGTAGGCGTGCCCATAAACTATGACGTCTTGCGCGTCCAAGAACGGCTTGAGTTTGAGGTTAAACATTTCCCATAGGCTCCAAAGCCGCCGGGATTGCCGCTCATGGCCGGGTAATTGTTCGAGGGTGCCGACGGTCATTTCAGCATACCCCTTGTGGCTGGGTACGTGAAGTGAAACATCGCCAGATGAATAT
>JAGREB010000426.1 GCA_020446775.1 Paracoccaceae bacterium | reverse complement strand
CATCCTGCAAACCGAACACCCAAGCAAACCTGCTGGGAAGGTGGTTCACCCTGTATCGCCCATCAGCCAACACCGTGAACGAGTAAAATGCGGCGGGCGTGTTCTCGACGATGCACGCCATCATGCGCTCTTTTTCGCGCAATTCGCTCTCGGCGGAATACTCGCGGTTAATGTTGTGGGCGACGAAGACATACCCTTCGGGAACGTCGTTTTGGCCCCAGATCGGCGCGCCGGACACGCGGAAGAATTCAAGCTGTCCCGACTTAAAAGAGCGCGCCCGCGCAACCTGATTCGAAAACGGCGTGTTCGTCTCGATAGCTTTCAGCAATTTCGGTTCCCGGACGGGGGTGCTCTCGATGCTGCGCAGGTATTCCCTCAGAGACCGCGTTCCAATTTTCCGGATATGCGTTTCGATAAGTTCTGCGTCGGGCCCTTCAACCGTATCGATGCGCCCATTTTGGTCGATGACGAACATGTTCTCGTGATGCGCCATTGCAGCTGCCCGCGCACGATTGAGTAGCGATTCGTTTTCACGGGTAACATCGACTTCGGCACTGGCATCGACCAATGCACCACGCATACCGAGAAAGGCGCCATCGTCGTCGAAGATCGGCACGGCGCTCGCCCGCCGCCAAGCGGTCGTGCCGGTCACCGTTGTGGCGAAAGTAATATTCCGGAACGCCTGTCCCGCATCCATGCACCGCGCGATATACCCGGTGACTCGTTGATCGTTGACGCCGTACATGCGGAAAATGTCGGTGATTTTCTTCCCGAGCAATTGTTCCGCGCCGAACGCGGCCGGGAAGCTTTCCAGCCCTTCGGCAAACGTGAGCCGGCCCTCCCGGTCGGATTCCCAAAACACATCCGACGACGCTCTCGCAAAGTCTTTGAAGCGGTCCCCGTCGCGCCTGATATTCCGGTCGTTCGTGGTCAGCGTTCGCTGCGCGCGCGCTATGGTGGTCAGAACGATTCCGAGGGTCGCCAAAACAGGTATCCAGGTCAGGGCAAGCGATACATTGCGTTGAAACGTAACGTCCGCAAGGACTCGCGCCTCACCGGTTTGAATGTCTCGTTCCAGCTTCTGCGTATTCGTAAAGTAATCGCTCAGTTCGGAATTATGCCTCGCGTTGAGTACAGCCAGCTGCCCGTACAAGTCGAGCAACGCGCGCAGTTGCGTCGTGTATTGGTCGATTAACCGTTTGACTGATCGCGAGCGATCTTCGGGCAGCCCAAGCCTGTCTACCTCGGACTTTAATTTGGCGGCGGATACCGGCAATCGGTTCGCCGCATCCCCGGTGAGCGCCGTCGGCGATGAAAACTCGATTCGGCGAAGTTCGGAAAACGCAAGGCGCAACTGATTGTCTGCAACCGTCGAGATTTCCCCAGCCAAATCATTGGCCGCTTGTTCCACAAGCACACGTTGACCTTCGCTCGTTCCGGGGGGGCCCAACGCCTGCCATACCCTCGCGGTTTCGGCCGCGATATCTTTTGCGTGGGCTTGCTGTACACGCAAATCCGCAAGCACATCTGCATCGATGTACTGGGAATATTCTACCTGCAACTTGTCCAATATCTGTTCTGTTCCGTCGAGGACGGGAGCGACGCGGTCCAACGAATCTAGATCACCGGTCAGCCCACCGGAAACCAACATGCTCGAATAGGAAATCGCTTCGCCGAGCCTACTGACGGAACTTTCGGCGTCTTGAATTTCCGAGATTTCGACTTGCGCCGTTCGATCCGTCCACTGGCCAAACGCCAACGCCAAGCAAAAGACCACGAACAATCCGACCGTGGCGCGGGTCAGAAGGCCAAAGCGGGCCGCAATCTCTTTGCTCGTTGCCGTCATCGCCAATTTCGGCCGGATGCGCACCACGACAGGCGCGCGTGTCCCTCGGCCGCCAAAACTCCGTTGTCAGTTAAAAAATGCCAGAAGGCGAGGCGCGATCCCACCACTCTTATGGATAGCACCTTTTGAACTAATCTCGGGAAATGCAGCCTAACCTATTGATTATTCGAGGCCAAACTGTAGCGAAATGCGCACGGCATCGGCCCGGTTGGTGGCGCCCAATTTGCGGTAAACGTTACGGAGGTGCCCTTTGACGGTGATCTCGTGAAGGTCAAGCTTTCGCGCAATTTGTTTGTTTGTCATCCCGTCGATCAGCAGGCGCAAAATCTCGAGCTCCCGTTCGGATAACTGCGTAAGGGGGTTACTACCGCTCGACTCAAATGACCTTGGCTGACGGGGAAGTGGATTGATCGCGCCGTCGAGCAATCCATGCGGTACGTACACTTCGCCTTCGAGAACGATCCGCAACGCCGACAATAAGGATTTACCGGTCGACGTTTTCGGAATGAACCCGCGCGCACCGGCAGCGATAACGCCATCGATGATTGTCTGGTCGTAATATCCAGAAACGACGACAATCTTCGCATCGGGATATGCCGCGGCGATTTTTCGCACGCCATCCAAATCGTTCATTCCGGGCATATGCAAGTCGAGAATCACAATGTCGGGCGGCAACTCGGCGCCAAAGGATTTCAGAGCCGACTCGACGTCCTCGGCCTCTCGAACATCGACCTCGTCGTCGAGCATTTCGAGAAACGGCCGCGTTCCGTCTCGAACAAGCGCGTGATCGTCTGCGAATAAAACACGCAACACGGGCAGTGGTCCTATAGGTATACGGAATGAAACCGTTCGTACTGAGGAGCCAATTTCCATGTCAAGCGCTTTGACTTCGGCGCCCGGTCTACAAAGGAGCAAATGTCGGCCGTGCATCGGCGATACCGCAGCGCTCTTTGGTATTGAAAACCATCGTGTGATAACCGATTTTTGCAGTGGTTCTTCGCGAACACGCATTTCCGCGAAACGACCGCAGGCGTAAAGCATGCCTCAGAAACAAAGGTGTTAGATGAGTCCTCCGCCGCAAAGTCCCGTCATCGGCATCATCGGCGGGTCGGGATTGTACGAGATCGAAGGACTGTCCGACGCGCAGTGGATCAAGATCGAAACACCGTTCGGACCTCCGTCCGACGAACTGTTAATCGGCATGCTGGGAGGGCAAAAGGTCGTGTTTCTTCCCCGGCACGGACGGGGACATATTCGCGGGCCGAGCGACTTGAATTTCCGCGCCAATATCTGCGCACTGAAAATGGCCGGCGTAACCGAGGTCTTGTCCTTAAGCGCGTGCGGTTCTTTTCGCGAGGAACTCGCACCCGGAACTTTCGTGATCGTCGACCAATTTATCGACAAGACCTATGCGCGCGAAAAGACTTTTTTCGAACCGGGAATGGTGGCGCACGTCTCGATGGCGCGGCCGGTTTGCGGGCGGCTCGGCGGGCATATCGAAGCGGCCGCGAACAAGCTGAACATTCCTAACAAGCGTGGCGCCACGTATGTGGTCATGGAAGGTCCACAGTTTTCATCGCAGGCGGAATCCCATCTGTATCGCGCTTGGAATTGCGACGTAATCGGCATGACCAATATGCCGGAAGCGAAACTCGCCCGCGAAGCCGAGATGTGTTACGCGACGGTTGCAATGGTCACGGACTACGACTGTTGGCATCCCGATCATGATGCCGTGACGGTCGAACAAGTCATCAGCATGCTTATGGCAAATGCGGACAAGGCGCGCGCGCTCGTCAAGGAAATCGTCCCGATGCTTGCAAATCGCACACAAGCCTGCGATCGAGGCTGCCACACCGCTCTCGACACGGCCTTGATCACTGCGCCAAATGCTCGCAGCCCCGACGTACTCGCGAAATTACATCCCATCGTCAAAAGAGTCCTCAATAGATAGATCGATGAGAGTGAATGGCGTTCCGTATCGAAGTATTTGGTTAGGCGACGATGATGAAAGCGTTTGCATCATCGATCAAACCAAACTGCCGTTCCAATTCGTCACATATACGCTCAACACCGTAAAGGATGCCGCACACGCCATCAGATCCATGATGGTGCGCGGCGCGCCATTGATCGGTGCAACCGCCGCATACGGAGTGGCGCTGGCGATGCGGGATGATCCCTCGGACCGGTCCTTGACCAGTGCCCACGAGTTGTTGAAAGCGACGCGTCCGACGGCGGTCAATCTTGCATGGGCGCTCGACGGTATGCGGACAAGACTTGCGAACCTGCCGCCGGCACAACGCCGCGATCTTGCGTACCGGCGGGCCGCCGAAGTTTGCGACCAAGATGTTGCGATTTGCGAGGCAATTGGCACTCACGGCGCAAATATGATCGAAGGAATGCACGCGCGTACGCCGAAAGAACGGCCGTTCAACATATTGACTCATTGCAATGCCGGATGGCTTGCGACCGTCGATTGGGGAACGGCCCTGGCGCCAATCTACCGCGCACATGACGCCGGATTATCGATACACGTATGGGTCGACGAAACGCGTCCCCGGAACCAAGGCGCGGCTCTGACGGCGTGGGAATTGGGCATGCACGGCGTACCTCACACCGTGATTACGGACAACGCCGGCGGCCACCTCATGCAGCGTGGCAAGGTCGATTTGGTAATCGTCGGAACGGACCGCACCACGGCGAGGGGAGACGTCTGTAATAAGATCGGGACGTACTTGAAGGCATTATCCGCGCATGCCAACGGGATTCCGTTTTATGTCGCCGCACCTTCCACCAGCATCGACTGGTCGATCGACGACGGCATCAGCGGTATCCCCATCGAAGAACGCGATGAACGTGAAGTAACCCACATATTTGGGAAAACACGCGACGGAGCCCTCGAAGATATTCAGCTCGTACCGGATGGGACGCGCGCCCTGAATGTCGCGTTCGACGTCACGCCGGCTCGCTACGTCACGGGACTCATCACCGAACGCGGCATATGCGCGGCATCCCGCGATGGATTGCGTGCCTTGTTTCCGCAACACGTGCGAACACAATCATGATCGGCGACGATTTATCTTTACGTTTGCAATTGATCGACGCCTGCAGGCGGCTTGAATCATCCGGCTTGACGTTCGGCACATCAGGCAACGTTTCGGTACGCCGCGACGCATCTTCCATCCTCATCTCGCCAAGCGGCGTGGAATACGCGACGCTGCAACCTCATGATATCCCGGTTCTATCTTTCGATGGCCACTGGTATGGCCGCCTGCGACCTTCGAGCGAATGGCGTTTCCATCGCGACGTGATGCGAATGAGGACGGATGCCGGTGCAATCGTGCACACGCATTCGACCTATGCCACCGCTCTGGCATGCCGGAGGCAAGCCATTCCAGCATTCCATTATATGGTTGCCGTTGCCGGTGGCCGCGATATCCGATGCGCGCCGTATCATACCTTCGGCACACAAGCGCTTTCGGATGCCGTATTGAAAGCGCTTGAAAATCGCTCGGCGTGCCTTCTGGCAAATCATGGAGTAATTGCGATTGGGCGCGATATAGATGCCGCACTGAAACTCGCGGGCGAAGTCGAGAATCTCGCACGCCAATACGTCATCGCGTCCACGAACGGAAACGTTCAGGTTCTTGCCGATACGGAAATGGAATGCGTCGTCGAGAAGTTTCGGGATTATGGACGCCAAGACGTCGGCGATGCGGATTTGATCCATGGCGGAGAGTCACCTCCGCTCGTGGTCTAAAAACGACAAACAGTTACCTCGGCGCGATTGCGCTTTCGTGCCAATGTCGCAGCAAGCGGTGCGACAGCCAATCGATGACAAAATAGATCAATACGCCCGTTGCGCTGAGCAGCGCAAAGCAAGCAAGGGCGAGGGGCAGTTCGAGACGATAGCTCGCTTCGACGAGACGCGACGCGAGGCCCGAACGCGTGCCGGCCGTTCCGGCGACCATCTCGGCGACGACAGTTCCGATCAGCGCCAACCCGCCCGATATGCGCAGTCCTCCCAGGAAATATGGCAATGCCCCTGGCGCCAGCAATAAGCGGGCGGTTTGCCAGCGCGACGCACCGTACAGCTTGAACAGATCGCGCAAATTGGAATCCGCGCTTTTCAAACCGAGCAGCGTATTCGACAAAATCGGGAAAATTGCCGCCATCCACGCCAATATGAGAAGCACTGTGAAAATGTCGTCCACCCAGATAATTACGAACGGTGCGATGGTCACGATTGGCGTAACTTGGAGGATAACAGCGTAGGGAAAAAGCGTTCGTTCGATAGCTGTCGACTGGATCAGTAGGAAAGCAATTATCGCCCCGGAAAACGCCGCCAACGCGAGCGCGATGAACGTGACCTCCAGAGTTACGCCAAGAGCCGACACTAATCCCGGGAAATTCTCGATCAGAGCTACGATAACCGCGCTTGGGCCCGGCAGAACATAGATGGGAACATTTCCCAACCGGACGGCCGATTCCCAAAGCGCCAAAATCGCGATACCCGCGAGGAGCGGAAGGCCAGTCCGTACTATCCGCCCCCATATCATGAAGCGACCCCAGCAATTTCCGCAAAAGCGGAACCGACCCGAGCGCACTCGTCGGCAAAGCGATGGCCGTGCCGAAGTTCGGGTTTGCGCTCTTCCGGAAGGTCAATTCGAAATTCCGAGGCTATACGCCCCGGCCGCGGTGACATAACGATCAGGCGCTGCCCAAGAAATACGGCCTCGCGGATGCTGTGGGTGACAAAAACAACGGTCCATCGATTGGCTTGCCACAGCGAAAGCAGATCATCATTCAACTTGAAACGCGTGAATTCGTCGAGCGCGGCGAACGGTTCATCCATCAGCAGCAGCCGAGGCCGCGTGACGATCGCGCGTGCGATCGAGGCACGCATCCGCATGCCACCGGACAATGCACGCGGGTATTCAGCGGCAAAATCGGCCAGCCCGACGCGCTTCAGCGCGTCATTCACGTCCGCGTCGACCTCGGCATCCTTTTGTCCGCGCAGCCGCAAAGGCAGAGCTACGTTCTCGAAAACGCTTGCCCAAGGCATCAAGGTCGCGTCTTGGAAAACAAACCCGATTTCACCGCGTTTTCCTGAAGCCGCGCACGCGCATGTTCCGTGCGACGGCGCGATCAAGCCGGCCATGATCCGCAAAAGTGTCGATTTTCCGCATCCCGACGGCCCAACCAGACATGTAAATCCGCCTTCCTCAATATCAATGTTGATATCCGCCAAAGCGTCGGTTCCAGTTGCGTACCGGTGGGCGACGTTGCAAAGACGGACGAGGGGGCCAACCATTATTTTTGAGTAGGGAGAGACGGCTGCACCGGTCCTGCGAACCGCAAATCGTACGCCCGTGTAAAATCGAGACCGCGGT
>JAGREB010000425.1 GCA_020446775.1 Paracoccaceae bacterium | reverse complement strand
TCGACAAACATGTCCCATTCCTCGAACGAGCCTTCGTCGAACAGAAGCTCGATGCGTTCCCGCGCCGACAGTTTGCCTTTGGCATGCTGACCGTCGATCCGCCTCTGGCCGCCGCCCAGGCGCGCTAAACGGCGCTTTTCTTCCAGTTGTGCGATGATTTGGCTCATACCAGTCCCCACGTCCCTACACACCGGAGGGAGGCCGTATTCGGCGATTCTCGGCTGCCCTTCCACGCCACGAAATAGCACACCTAAGCGCCACTCCCGCCACAAAAAATTAACGGTTATTGGCCGTTGGCCGGTAGCCGAATTTAGGCTTGGCCAAAGGCCGTTTTCGGGTGCCTGCCCCTTGTCCGGCGTCGTATAAGGGCCGCCATGTCAAACCCGAAACCCATCAATCAATGGCTGAAGCTGGCTCTCGAATTGGGTCCGCTGCTGGTCTTTTTCTTCGCCAATGCCCGGCTCGGCATCTTCACGGCGACAATGGCCTTCATGATCGCGACCGTGGTCGCCCTGGCCGTATCCTACGCGCTGGCCCGGACGATCCCGGTCATGCCCCTGGTCAGCGGGGTCATTGTCATGATTTTCGGCGGCCTGACCCTGTACCTCGAAGACGAAACCTTCATCAAATTGAAGCCGACCATCGTCAACCTAATGTTCGCGGCGATCCTGACCGCCGGACTGGCGATGGGCCGCTTGTTCATCAAGATCGTGCTGGGGACGGCGATTCAAATGTCGGACACCGGATGGCTGATCCTGACGCGGGCGTGGATCGGGTTTTTTATTTTCCTCGCCGCCGTCAACGAGGTGGTGTGGCGCAACTTCTCGACCGACACGTGGGTCAATTTCAAGGTGTTCGGCATCATGCCGTTGACCTTGATGTTCAGTTTCGCGCTGGTGCCGGTCATGATGAAACACGCGATCGAGACACCCGATGCAGACGGGGGATCCGGCAGCGGTCAGCGATAATCGGCGCGGTGGGTAATTCTTGACCGCGGGTGCGCTGTCGGTCAGATACATGTTGAAGCGTTCGCGAGCGTCACAATCGCGAATGTTCGGAATTATGGGGGCGGATGAAATGGCTGAGACTCAACAAACCAAGCCGAAAAGCGTGGCGAAAAAGCTACCGCAAGCCGGCGCCCCGGTTCGCTTGCCGCGCGCCTATGCCCAACCCTCGTTCCGCATTGCCAAGCCGCCAGTGGTCCGCCCGCCGGCGCGACCGGCAAAATAATCGGCCGATCAACCGCGGCACAACTCGGCGAACATGGCGATACTCTCAAGGTCGGCGGCAATGGCCTCGCGGCGGTTCGCCGCTTCCGCATCCTCGCCCCAGCGCTCCATCTGATAGGATTCATCGAGGTGGGCGGCCGCAAAGGTCTCCGCACCGCCGATGCGGCCTTCTGACAATGCAATCGCCAGTGCGAGCGATCCTGAAAGACCGGCCGCCGCTTGAGCAGCCGTAAGCGCCAGAACATCCATGCGATCGAGCACAGCGCGCATTCCCGCGATGACTTCGGGGGTTTGCGCCGCCGGCATGATCCCCGCCGCGACCGCCATGTCGACACCGTGCCTGGCCGACAGCCAATCGAGAATCGGCTGCCATACGGCGGCTTGGCGCGCTTTCAAATCCGCCGGATGCTCGGCGCGATAGCACAACAGATCGCCGTCGATGTGCTTGATCAATTCGTCGATGATCGTCGTACGCTCGGGGCCGACGCGATCGATCGCCGTCGCCAGCAACCGCGTCAACGGCATCGCCTCGTGCGCGATCACCTCGACTTGATCGTCCCATTCGGCAGCAATCGCTACGGCCAAATCCGCACGGTCGGTTTCGAGAAACTTCTTGAGTGGCGTACGGACCGGTTTGCCGTCGAGAACGATGCGATGGGGCGGACCCTCCGGCGCGACCGAAGCGGTCTTATAAAACCGCTTGGGTTTCGCCGGCTTCGGTTCGCGGACCGCCAGTTTCGAGAGATCGACGTTTGCCATCCCGCCTATTTTTTCGCGAGGTGCCAGGTCCGCGCCACCGCGCACGGATCGCTACCGGCGGTGTCGGACTTTTCCTTGACCCCTTCGGCCAGCAAGGATGCCCCGCCGGTGGCAAACGCCGCGCCAATGCTGCCGAGCGCCTTGACCGCGCCCTTGGCATCGACACCGACACCCGGCGACGACAAAGGACCGGACAGCTTGACGGCTTGGGTCAGCTTGCCGAGACCGATC
>JAGREB010000424.1 GCA_020446775.1 Paracoccaceae bacterium | reverse complement strand
AACTTCCACCATTCGCCGGTCCAGGTTTTCGCGGCCATTTCCATCGCCGCATTTTCAAAGCCGAGTTTCGGATCGCCGGGCACAGTGAAGAAGCGCCATAATTTCCGGCCGGTCTCGGCGTCGTAGGCGGTGACAAACCCGCGCACGCCGAGGTCCGCGCCGGCGTTCCCGATCAAGACCTTGCCGTCGAATACACGTGGCGCGCCGGTGATCGTATATGGCCAATCCGGCGCATCGGCGAATGAATTGATCGACCAGACCGGCGTGCCGGTGCCGCTATCGATTGCAATCACCCGACCGTCCAAGGTGGCGACGATCACCTTTCCTTTCCAGTAGGCGAGTCCGCGCGTCACCACGTCGCAGCATGTAATGCGCGTGAAACCGCGGTCGACTTCGGGATCGTAGGTCCAGAGTTCCTCGCCCGTTTTCGCGTCATAGGCACTGACGATATTGAACGGTGTCGTGTTGTACATGACGCCGTCTACGACCAGCGGATGCGATTCAAGACCGCGGCTGGTGCCGATATTCTTGAACCACGCCAAGCCAAGGCCAGCGATATTCTTGTCGTTGATCTTGTCGAGAGGACTGAAGAATTGCTCGTCGTAGGTGCGGCCGATGGTCACCCAGTCGCCGGCTTGCCCGTTCGCTTGTGCGCGTGCCTCACCGGCCGCTGGGGCAATCGCCGCGCCTGCAATCAGCACCATGGCGACAGCGCGAAAAACTCTTTGGCGAATCATCAACATTTTATGCCGGCAAACATGACGTACGACGGAACACTTGGTACGGACTGCGCTTCGATATGCGCGCACGTTCAATGAATGCCCGACATTTCCTAACCATTCAACTGAACGAAAGTCACGATCGAACCGTCCGGGTCGCGAATCATCATCTCGGTGGTCGAGCCGCCTTGCACGGCCGTCGGCGGAGTCAAAGTCTGGAATCCAGCCGCCCGGTATTTACGATGCAATCCTTCGATATCCTTTGTAACCAGCGAGAGGCCGCGATCGCCGATCTGCGGCACGGGCGCCTTGTTCGGCGGCGGGATGTCGAGCTTTTCACCATAGAGCTGATAGACGCCGATATTGCCGTTGCTTGAATCGCCCGCCATCAAAATCACCGCCCATTGCTCGAGACCGTGGACGTTCTTGATGCGGTTGATGCCGGTGCCTTTCCAGTAGTTGCTCATCAACTGAGTCATGCCGAGCGTATCGCGGTAGAAAATCAGCGATGCATCGCGATCGCGTCCAAACGTCGTGGTCCGGCTCATCGGCGCGATGCGTTGGCCGGGATAGATCGGTTCCGGCGTGGCCTTGCTGACGAAGCGCGGGATGCGGGCTTCGGATGACGTGTTTTCCCGGGTTCCCATAACTTCGGGCAAGTGATCTGGGATTTTCGCGGTGGCGGCTTCGGGCGAATCCTTGGCGATACCGCCTTGAAGCAGGTTGACGAGGAACCCGTCGGCGTCGCGGAACTGCATCTCAACGCTCTGCACAAGCATGTTCGGATTGGCGAGCAGCGTCACGGGCGGCGCTAGGACGATATACCCGGCCGCGTGGACTTCATCGTTGATGTTCCAGATGTCCTTTGTGCTCCAGACCGTGGCGACATCGGCCGTATGGCCGTACGGTTCCAGGAACGGCTTCCGGACCTCTTCCTTCTGACCCGTGATGTGATAGAGCGCGAGATTGCCCAGCGCCGGATTTCCGGCTGAAAGAATAACCTCGCGAACTTGAATATCGGTGTCCAAACCGTGGGCGCGCGGATCCCAAGCCTGATCTGAAACGATCTTGAGTTTCAAGATATCGCGATAAAGTTTAAGGGAGGTGTCAATGTCGCGCACATAAAGATTGGCGCGATAAAGAGGCGCAATGACTTGCCCGTCCTGAAAAACCGGTTTGTCTGAGGGCGTCGATTGCGCATGTGCGATTCCGGGAATGAGCATTCCCAATACGGCGA
>JAGREB010000423.1 GCA_020446775.1 Paracoccaceae bacterium | reverse complement strand
GAAATAAAACCCGCATGGAAGATTTCCAAAAGCGTTTGGAAACCGCTGATCCTGTTGGGCATCGTGACAGCCATTGTGTTCGCGATCGTGATCACGCCCGTGATCATTTTGGCGCCAGGCGCCAGCGACAATATTGTTGATGTCGAGCGTGGTCGGCTTTTGGGACTTTTCGTTGGCACGGTCATCGGAATTATGTCCGGCGCCGTTGGCTGGGCGATTTATGCGGCTTACTGGCGCGCACCGGATGCCCGCGCGGAATGGCCTGCGGCGCTTCCGCCTTTGCCGGCGACCGAACCCACCTAACTCCTTTTTCGGCTGTTGTATCGGCCGGTTCCTTTAGCCATGCTGCCGCCGGTTGATTATCTACCGGCACGCGGAAGGGATCGTTTACATGGCCACCATTGTCGCCCCCGAGGGCAGCGCACTCAGCGTCGCCGTAATCGGCGCCGCCGATCTCGACAAATCGCTGTCGTTTTATCGCGACGCCATCGGGCTCACGGCACACGCGCCGGTCCATTGGCAGGGCGACGCCTTCGAAAAGTTCTGGCACCTGCCGGCGGGCAGCGCCGGCGATGCCGTGTTTCTCGAACTGCCGGGCTGCGAAGTCGGCCGGGTCCTGCTGATCCAATTCAACGCGCGCGAACGCAAGGAAATCCGGCCCGCCGACGCGGCTCGCGCGTTTGGTTTGGTCAATCTCAACTTCTATACCGACGATATCCGCGCCGACACCGAGAAGATGAAAGCGCTCGGCTACAAATTCTGGTCCGAGCCGACGTATTACGATCTCTCGGGTTCGGCCGGCGCGCCGACCGAAGTGATCTTCGACGGGCCCGACAGCGTCGCCATCAATTTCGTCGAACTTTCGACCAGCGACCCCAACACCCGCATCGGCCAAATGCGCGCCTACGTGCAGGCGCACGGCCGCACGGCCAAGGGTTTCACGCCGGTGGTCACCACGTCGCACTGTGCGCGCGACATCAAGAAGGCGACCGAGTTCCACGCGAAGGTCACCAAGTCGGGCGTGCTGATCGACGAGATCATGGCGAGCGAAAAACAGAACCATTTTCTGCGGCTGCCCGAAAAGACGCGCACTGCAGTTCGGTTCATTCAGGGCAATCACATGTTCGGCAAGATCGCGCTCAGCCAGCCGCTCAATTATCCGTGCGTCGACATGGTGCCGACCGCGGTCGCGCCCAACATCGGTTATATCGCGCAGATGTTCGTGGTGAAGTCGCTCGACGAAGCGGAAACCGCGTGCACGGAATTGAAGTGCGAGGTCTATACGCCGCGCATGAGCATGGACATTCCGGGTCTTGGCGCGTGCCAAGTCCTCACGGTGCGCAACCCCGGCTCGGGCGCGCTGCAACAGATCGTGCAGCTGGGATAGTTCGCGCGCCTAGAAAACGCCGAAGCCGCCACCCTTGCGGATGACAGGTGTCGGGCCGTCGTTGGCTTTTTTGCCGAGCGCGGCGTTTTCATTGAGGCGCTTTTGCTCCGCGGCCGGATCGATCGGCAGGCCCGAATTCGGCTTATCGTCGCTCCAGAAGATCAAGCGGTCGGTGAACGAGCGCTCTTCGGTCGCAAAGGCCGACGTTTCGCGGTCGATGGTGCGCCGAATGTCGGGCATCACCGTGCTAGCCCCCGCCATGTCGAGCACCGCCACCTCGCCTTCCGAGAATCCCCGCGCGCGCAGGCGCGCTGCCGGGTCGCGGCCGAACACAACCGACATCGCCTGTTCCTCGCTGGTGCCTTCTTGCGGACGTTCCGCGCCGGGCGCCGGTGGCCGCAAATTGAAATCCGGCGGCATGACGAGCGGCGCACGGGACACCACGGCGAATTCGTCGGGCACCGACTTTTCGATACCGAGGGCGCGCTTGGTGTCCTCGCAACCCGACAGCGCGAGCGCGGCCAAGGCAATTGTGGCAAGCAGTTTGGTACGGGTCATGGGTCTATCCATTGGCGGTGGCGTCATGGTGCGGCTTGCGGATGACGGCGTCAAGCAACCACAGGCCGACGCCGATTGAGATGCAACTATCTGCCACGTTGAATGTGGCAAAATGCCAGTTGCCGACATAAAAATCGATAAAGTCGGTGACCGCGCCGAACCGCAAGCGGTCGATAATGTTGCCGATAGCCCCGCCGATGATGAGGCCCGCCCCGACGATCAGAAGCCGGCCGTTCAAGCGGGCCAGCCACCACAACAATCCCAACGTAATTGCCGATTGCACGCCGACCAGAAGCCACGTTTGCGCATCGCTGCCGGCGCTGAACAATGAAAAACTGATGCCGCGGTTCCAGGCCATGATGAAATTGAATTGCGGGATGATCGGGATCACGCGGTCGG
>JAGREB010000422.1 GCA_020446775.1 Paracoccaceae bacterium | reverse complement strand
AGCTTTACCAGCGCAGCGCCGATATTTTCCTCGGCGTCCCTTTCAATATCGCGTCGTACGCCTTGCTGACGATGATGGTTGCACAGGTCACTGGCCTCAAACCCGGCGATTTTGTCCATACCTTTGGCGATGCGCACCTGTACAGCAACCACGTGGAACAGGCGCAAATTCAGTTGACCCGAGCGCCGCGGCCGTTGCCGACCATGACCCTCAATCCGGCGATCGGCGATCTCTTCGGATTTCAGTACGAGGATTTCACGCTGACCGGTTACGACCCGCATCCGCACATCGCGGCCAAGGTCGCGGTGTAGCGGCCGGAATCAGACCGACGCCAGATACGGCTTGGTCAACTCTTCCGATACGTCCCACAATTTCGCCGCCAGCGCTTCATCGGTCATCTCCGGACGCTCGGGCACGACCGGGTTGCAATCGGCGAAATAGAGCCCGCTGGTTTCCGCGAGGGCGGGCGCGGTAGCGACGTAAGTTTGCGTCGCGGCCCCCTCTTCAACCGACTTCATGAACGTCCAACCGATGAGCTTGGCCAAAACGTGCACATACCACGGGAAGTGCCGGCCGAGGTTGGTGTTGATCACGCCGGGGTGGACGGAATTGGCGGTCGTGGTGGTGCCGCGCAACCGCTTGGCCAATTCGACGACGGTCAGATGGTTGGCCATTTTCGACTGACCGTACATCTTGTTGGGATCGTATCCCCGCGCCCCCGACAGATTGTCGAATTCGATACCGCCTTCGGGGGCCCACTTGTAGCCGAGCGAACTCAGGACCACGACGCGGCCCTGCGGCGCTGCCTTGACGGTCTCGATCAAGCGGTTGATCAGCACGAAATGGCCGAGGTGGTTGACGACGAAATGGCGTTCGATGCCGTTGACCTGTTCGAGAGTTTGAAGCGCCATAATGCTGGCGTTGCACATCAAGACGTCGAGCGGTTCGCCCATGGCGGCGACTTCTTCGGCGCAAGCCGCGACCGATCCGAAATCCGACAGTTCGCAGGCGAGCGGCGTGAACGACCCGCCTTTCAAACCTGCCGCGCGCAACGCCTTGAACGCGGCGTCCGCTTTATCCTTGGTGCGGCCCGCGCCCAGGATATGGGCGCCGCGCATCGCCAGCACGCGCATCGATTCAAGCCCAAGGCCTGAATTGCAGCCGGTGATCAGGACGCGCTTGCCGGTCAGGTCGAGTCCGTCCGTGACCTCTTCCGCCGTCGAGTGTTCGCCGAAATTCGAAATCGGCGCGCCTGGAACATGCTGCGCCGCGTCCTCGTCTTCGGCTGCGCGGGCGGCCAGCACACCCGGCCCAACCAAAGCAGCCGAAGCGGTAACCGAGAGGGCCGCGCGACGGGATATCGTGTGGTCAGCGGCGTGTCGCATTGGCGGGCTCCCCGATCCAAAAGACGTCGTCGTTTATAAACCCGAAGGACATGATCGGACCAACTTTGACACGCGTTCCGCGCAAGCTTGGCCGCCACTTGGGCGAACCCATTTCCCAACGAAATGCCGGTTCTTTGCAACCAAAAATGCTCACGAATATTTGAGCCAAAACGTTTGCAGTCGATATTAAGATTTTTGTTCGAAATTGAACTTTCCGATTGCACGAGTTTACGCGACAGATCATGAAGACGCCGACGCCCGGCGTTGGGGTTATTGTCTCGGGCGCTCTATTATTTCGACGACCTATTTAACGGGCACGACATGCTTGCCGGAGATTTTTCCGCGATCACGGTCGATGACGACCCGATTTTCCTCGATCTGCTCGAGGCGATTCTGGGCGAGATCGGGATCAAAAAAGTGGTACGGGCCGATAGCGGCGTGAACGCCTATCAGGCGCTCGCGGCCCTGAAATCTCGCATCGATTTCATATTCTGCGATCTGAAAATGCCGAACGGCAACGGATTGCAGTTGTTGCGCGAGGTGCGGTTGGGCCGTTTCAAGTTGGTCCGCCCCGATGCTTGTTTCATCATGGTGACGGCGATTACCCATCCGCTCGCCATCAAGACGGCGGCGCAACTCGACGTGAGCGGCTACGTCACGAAACCGATCTCTACCGAACAGTTGATGGACGGGATCAAAAAAGCGCGCGCCAAAGCGATCAAGGTCGACTTCGGACGGTATTCGTCGGTGACACTGCCCGACACCGCCGCAGCGTGATCGACGCTTAGATCGGCGCCGTTACCTTTTC
>JAGREB010000421.1 GCA_020446775.1 Paracoccaceae bacterium | reverse complement strand
TCGACGACCCATATCTTGAGCAATACCGGATGGACGTCCTCAATCAGACGCGGACGTCGACGAGCGATATCTCAAGTTCGACGGACGCATCGTCGGCGGCGCAAGCTATTGGGCAGGGCGGCGGCGGCGGCGGGGGTGGTCAGAACAAATCCAACTCATCCATCGTCAGCTCAAGCGAAAGCGATTTCTGGCAAAGCATCGGTGAAAATGTTTCCAGCATTTTGAACAGTATTCAAAGCCGGCGTGGAAAAGCGTCCGGTGAAATCGATGCTTCGCTTGCGCCAACCCAAAAGGAGACCACGAGCGACGGCGCATCCGATGCGCCAGGCGGTGTCTTGGGTCAATTAGCTAGCCGGGACGAGAGCGATCTGCCAACCGATGAATCCATCAATGAAGTGGCTACCCAATCAACGCAAGGCGGCGGGAGCCCAGGCGCAGTATCGAATTTTAGCGTTAATCCGCAGGCCGGTCTGATCACGGTGTTTGCAACTCAACGCCAGCAAAAAGCGATCGAGAAGTATCTGCGTGCCGTTCGGGATGCGGTGTCGCAACAGGTCCTGGTCGAGGCAAAAATTCTTGAAATTACGCTCGACGATCAATACCGAGCCGGCATCAATTGGCAGGCCTTTATCGGGCCGGGAATTTACGACTCTTTGGGAAATAAGACCGGCGAAAATATCACGCTCAATACAAACTTCTCTCGCGACGTTGTTCCCGCTGACTTTACCAATCCGACAGTCACCGCCGCTTTCAATAATTCCGACGGCGACCTCAGCTTAGCTGCGCAATTGGTGAAGAAATTCGGCACGGTCAGAACCTTGTCGAGCCCCCGCCTGACCATCACGAACAATCAATCGGCCGTTCTCAAGGTTGCGCAGAATCAAATCTTTTTCGACTTGCAGGTTGAGCGTCAACAATCGACCGTCGCAGGCCAAGGCGATACGATTACGGTGGACAGCGAAATTAAGAGCGTTCCAGTTGGGTTTATTATGAACGTTCAGCCGTCGATCGACGCAGTAACCCGGCGCATCAGCATGAGTTTGCGGCCATCCATCACCCGTATTACCGGCTTCGTCCCCGATCCGGGCGTGGCGATCACGGTTGCGCAAGTTAATGCCACGTCGAATTCGGCGGTTAATGTGTCATCGCAGATTCCGATCATCGAGGTCCGGGAAATGGACTCTTTGGTATCGATGAATTCGGGTGAAACCGTCGTCATGGGCGGATTGATGCAGGAGTCGTCGGAAAATGCGCGCGAAGGCTTGCCGGGAATTATGGACGTGCCGCTCATCGGTCAAGTCGCGAGTCAGAATATTCGCGCGAGCAAAGTAACCGAGTTGGTCGTCTTTCTTCGTGCGACCATCGTGAGCGGTCAGGACTCGGTCGCCGACGAGGATATTCGCCTTTACAAGACGTTTACGCCGGATCCGCGGCCGCTGGTGTTTTAAGGCACGCAAGAGACGCAGATTTTTTTCGAGTGATTGTGCTGTCGCCGTTGTAAGTCCCCCACGCTTTAGCGCAGGAACATGCGGCAATTGTGACGCTCGATCGAATATGATGCGCGAAGGCATGAAGGGTCTTGCTCTCCGTCACTAAATTCGTCGTGTTGATCGCCTTACGCGACCGCCTTTTTTCCGGGCTAGCGGTCGTGTTAATCGCTTCGTTCGCTATTTCGCTTTTTCTCGGCAATGCTGCGCTCGTCGAAAAGAGTGAAGCAGGCCACGTCTTTGCTGCCGGATCGGCACGCTTCATTCTTATTCTCGGATTTTCGATTTTCGTCGCTCTGCAAACCCAGCGCCTTTTCGAGTCCCGGGAGATCGAAGCGGTTTTGTCGCGCGCCATTTCTCGTCCACGGTTTGTGTTGGGCTATTGGCTGGGGTTCGCGGTGGCGGTATTGGCGATCGAACTACCTTTCGTGGCCGGATTATTTTGGATTTACGGGTTGTCGGGCGATGCCGTGATTTGGGCGCTCAGTCTTTCCCTTGAATGTCTCGTGATGTTGGCTTTCACGATATTCGCAGCGGTCACCTTTGAGCGTGCCATGTCCACGATTTTAGTATCCGGTTCGTTCTATGTCCTGACGCGCCTCACCGGTTTTTTTCTGGGAATTCGAGAAGCGACGCCCGACGTCGGTGCGAACCGAGTGGTCAACCCTATGCTTGACGGCGTCGGTATGGTCGTTCCACGTCTCGACCTTATGACACAGTCCCGCTGGCTGGTTTACGGGGTCGAGCCCACGGATCCAATTTTGCTGGTTATGGTTCAAGTTAGTATTTTTATCGCAATCGCGTTGTGTGCCGCTGCATTCGACTTGCAGCGGAAACAGTTCTGACGGACGCCGCGATGAAGCTTCTGCCCATCTTATTATTGGGGCTATCGGCGCTCGATGCGGTCACCGGATGGGCTTTGCTCCATGACCGCCCCCAACTCGGCATTCTGCCGCCGATTCCTTACAAGTCGGCATTGCGCGCCCAAGCCCTCGGCGACGAACAATTCTTATACCGCTCGACCGTTCTCGATATTCAAAACGCGGGCGATACGGGCGGCCGAGTTACTCCGATGCGCGAGTTTGACGTCGAAAAGGTCGTGTCGTGGATGTCGCTTCTGCAAGACCTCGATCGGCTGTCCAACCACTATCCCATGCTGGCGGTTCGTTATTTTGCGCAAGTCAATCGTCCGGACGAACTTCGCCGGCTGGTCGAATTCGTCGATCGGGACGTCGACTTGGCGCCCGCACGCAAATGGTATTGGCAGACGCAAATCGTCGCCATCGCGCGGGACCGCATCAAAGATCTCGATTTGGCGCTCGCGTTGTCGCGCAAGCTCGCGCGGTTCGCAGATTTCGTGCCGCCCGACATGTTCTGGGTCCTCCAGGTCGAGCCCATATTGTTGTTCGATCTTGGCCGCTTCGATGAAGCGCGAACGGTGATGGATGGGATTGTTGCGCGTCACGGCGGGAAGATGAACCCGTACGAACGGGATTGGACGCGAACTTTCTATGCAAGGCTCGGGAATCGATAGTAAAATTCAATCAATGGTTACCGGTGTGCGACGCCTACAAATCCAATAACGATTATGTACGATTCGCATAACATAAATATCCGATGCGCTCGATTATCCGGACATAAACCTTTGAAAATTAATCTTTTTGGGGCCTACAAATCACTTGGCCACTAGGTCGAAAATATGCTAACCACAGTCAGCTTCATTCGCCTAATGCGCGATTAAATGCTCAACGTCGCAGTTCTAGGGTCTTCCGGGGGTTATTCGTATGCGCAATTCAATAGACACACGTGAACGCGGTTTCACGCTGATCGAAATGTCGATCGTGCTGATTATCATCGGCTTGATCATCGGCGGTATTCTGAAGGGGCAGGAGTTGATTGAAAGCGCCCGCCAGAAGAATTTCATCAGTCAGATCGATTCGGTCAAAGCCGGAACGAACTCTTTTTACGACCGGTTCGCTTCACTTCCCGGCGACTATGGCACCGCTCCATGCGCGGCGTGCGTAGCGGGCAATGACAACGGTGAATTGAACGCCCCGGCAGCCGTCACCACCGCAGCGACCTTAGCGAGTTTCCAAGCCAATCAGAACGAAAACTACGAGTATTGGAACCATTTGATGGGTGCCGGTTTTCTGGGCGGTGGCGCAGCGGCTTTGGCAGCGACGGGCGGGCTGAACTTCTCCGGTGGCGCCAACCCTTCACCATTGCCGACCGCGGCATTCCCGCAAAGCGGCTTGACCATTGTCTACGGAACTCACCAGGGCGCAGCAGCGAACGCCGACAGCCGGCGGACAAATTGGATACGCGCTGCTCGCTATGGGACAACGACGATTATCACGGCTGCCGAAGCGATTATCGCACCGACCCGGGCGCTCCAGATGGATACAAAGTATGACGATGGCCGTCCTGACACCGGACAAATCCGTACAACGGGATTGGCCAATGGTGTGGCCAGTTCATGCGGCGGTCCCGGTGCAGCCGGAGGATCTTATCTCGCCGCCGAGTCGTCGGTCCAATGCTCTTTGTTGATCGCTTTGGACTAATACTTAGCGTACAGAATTTTTGATGCGAGCGGCGCGAACTCCTCGGTGTTCGCGCCGTTCGTGTTTTTTAAACCCAGTTGTACCCTCTCGGTCCCCAGTGTGAATTAACCGGTTTCCTTGGGGCATTACCGGACATAATCTTGCGCCACTATGGCATGGACAGTCCCATACCGCAGGCATCATTGCCGGGGCATGACCTTTATCGAATTGGCGACGACCATCGTGATTCTCGGTTCGTTGCTGTTCATGACTTTGCGCGGAACTGTCGCTATCGAATCAATGCGTGCCATCGCAGTCGGTTATCAGCTCACCAATTACCAGCAAGCTGTGCTCGGGTATCAAGTAGAGTATCGGCAATTGCCCGGCGATGACCCGAACGCTTCAACACGGTGGAAGCGAAATCCAGCAATGACTTTATTGGACCGGGGGAGTTCCGTGTCGCTTGCCGGCAATGGGCAAATCGACGGACAATTATACGACCCACGCAATCCAGCCAGTGAAACGCTGGTCGCGTGGCAAGATTTACGCCTCGGTGGAAAGTTAGATGGTGACATTTTGTCCACCGGGATTGCTTCGTTGCCGGAGAATCCATTCGGCGGCTTTTACGCGTTCGACGAAGGAAACTTGGGTCAAAGCGCCGGTTCATTGTGCGCCACCCGTATTCCCGGGCGGGCGGCCGAATCGATCGACAGGCGGATCGACGACGGCAAGATCTCAACGGGCAAATTGGTGGCTACATCGAAATTCGATATTGCGAAGAATCAGCATTTTGACGCCCCTGATTCCGAGCCTTATGACTTTGAAAAGGAATACATAATTTGTGTTCCGATCCTGCCCTAGGCGCTCGCATTCGGTCGGGCGCTGGTATAGAGTTGCCCGATCGGACGCTTGCGACGGGGGAGGCGTAAATGGACGGCGATAAACCGGATGTAGCTGGCGCGAAACCGGCCCCAACGGCGCGTATCGGCGACCTTCTGGTCGAGCGTGGTCTGATCTCCAAGGACCAGCTGGAAGTCGCGTTCCAGGAAAAATCGAAATCGAACAAACTGCTTGGCGAGCTGTTGGTCGAGCTCGGATTCATTACCGAGCAAGCCCTATCGGCGGTTCTGGCCGAAAGTTCCGGGTTTCAGCGGTTCGTGCCGGGCTCGACGGTGGTCGAGGCCGAGGCGCTGGCACTGCTGCCGAAAGAGGCCGCAACCCGCTATCGCGCATTTCCGGTCGGCTTCGACGGCAAGACGCTTCGTCTCGCCATGGCCGACATTTACGACGTTATCGCCATCGACAAGGTCAAACGCTTCTTTCCCGCCGGGACGACCGTGCAGCCGCTCGTGTGTTCCGACACCGAAGTGCAAAAGGCCATCGACCAATATTACGGCCACGAACTCTCGATCGACGGTATTTTGAAAGAACTTGAATCGGTCGAGGGCGATAACGAAGAGACCGAATATCAGGAGCAAACCGAGGGCGGCTATCTCCATCCGCTGGTGCGCCTCGTCAACGCGCTTTTGCTCGATGCCATTAAATCGAACGCATCGGATATTCACTTCGAGCCCGAAGGCAACTTCCTGCGTTTGCGCTATCGCATCGACGGCGAGATGACGCAGATCCGCACGCTGCACAAGCGCTACTGGACGGCAGCCGCGCACAGAATCAAGCTCATGTCGGGCATGAACATCGCCGACCGTTTGAACCCGCAAGACGGCCGCTTCACGCTTGAAATCGGCAACCGCAAGGTCGACTTCCGTGTCTCGTCGCTGCCGACCATTCACGGCGAGAACGTCGTCTTACGTATTCTCGACAAATCGGCCTCGCTGGTCACCATCGACAAGGTCGGTTTGACGGAGCACAACCTCAGCCTCATCAAGAAGATGCTGCTCAAGCCGGAAGGCATCGTCATCGTCACCGGGCCGACCGGTTCGGGCAAGACGACCACCATGGCGGCGATGCTCGACGCGATCAACGCCGCGCGGTCGTGCATGATCGTGACGATCGAGGACCCGATCGAGTTCCTGCACACCAA
>JAGREB010000420.1 GCA_020446775.1 Paracoccaceae bacterium | reverse complement strand
TCGTCGATTCCGCGATCTACGAAGCGGTGCTGGCGATGATGGAATCGCTGGTCGCGGAGTACGATCAAACCGGATACGTGCGCGAACGCTCGGGCTCGATCCTGCCGGGACTAGCGCCGTCGAACATCTATCCGACCAAAGACGGCACGCTGGTTTTGATTTCGGGCAATCAGGACACTGTGTTTCGCCGCTTGGCGAAGGCGATGGGGCAACCGGAACTCGCCGACGACCCGCGTTACGCCACCCATGACGCACGCGGCGAGCGCCAGACCGAGCTGGACGAGTTGATCAGCGCATGGTCCGAGCAACTGCCTGCCGACGAAGTTCTGCGCGTGCTTGAGGACAACGACGTGCCCGCGGGTTTGACCTATCGCGTGCCCGACATGTTGGCCGACGCGCACTTCAAGGCGCGCGAAGCGATCACTAAAATTGCGCATCCGTTTTTCGGCGACCTCGCCATGCAGAACGTTGTGCCGCGCATGTCCGACACCCCCGGCAAGATCGCGTGGGCCGGCCCGGAGTTGGGCGAACATACCGAAGCCGTCTTGCGCGACGTGCTGGAAATTCCCGATTCTGAAATGGCGCGGCTGAAATCCGCGGGCATCGTTTGAAACCGTCCATCGCGGTCATCATCGTTGCGATTGCATTGGCGTTCATGCCCGGCGATGCGGCCGCGGTGTGTACACGGGTCGGCGACGTCGTGACATGTTCCGGCCCCGGCCTCGACAGCTTCATTACCAACGACCGCGTCGACATGACCATTCTCAGCGATGGCGGCGTATCGAATATCCCCAACATCAACAACAACGGGTCGTGTCCACTGAGTTTCCCGGCTATCGTCGTGGGAAACGGCAGCCGGGTCGTCAATTTCGGCTTTGTCATCGGCTCCGGCGCCTGCGCGTCCGGAATCGACGCCGGCCATGATGCCGTTATCGTCAACGCCAACTTCATCGAAACGCTCGACAACGTCGGACACGGCATTGCCGCCGGAAATAATTCCCAGGTCACACAATCGGGGCAAATTTCGACGCATGGGCAAAGCGCATATGGCATTTACGTTGGCGACAATTCGCAAGTCACCGTGGAAGCCGGCTCCACAACCGTCACCGAGGGCGGCGGTTCCGCGGCGATTTTCGGGTTCTCCGGAACGTCCGTCACGATGCGTGGCGCGCTTTCTGCCACCGGACCGTTCAGCCACGGGATCGAATTCCTCGGCGGAGGCTCCGTCGACGTTTCCGGTACAATTTCGACGTCGGGGATCGGCAGTTCCGGTGTGCGTATCTATGGCGATTTCGCCGACATTTCGCATTCCGGCACGATCTCAGCCATTGCTACGGCGAATGTGACCGCGGCGAACAACTATGCCGGCGGCATCGATGTCAACGCAGCGACGGTACATGTCGCCAATTCCGGAACCATCACGGGACAGCGTTACGGCATTCGTGCGCAAGATTTTGGAACCGCGACCATCGTCAATAACGGCGTCATCACCGCGACCGCAAATCCGGCCGTCGCAGCCGATGCGGCGGTTGTGACCGTTCGCTCGACGGCGTCCGGTGAAGCAACCGTCGAAAATTACGGAACCATCACCGCGAACGGCGGGATTGCCGCGATCGCAGGCGGCGACGAACCGGATCGCGTCACCAACGCCGGCACGATTTTCGGCGACGTCCGGCTCGGCGGCGGTGACGACGTTTATTTCGTTTCGGACAACGCAAGAACAGTTGGGGCCATCGATTTGGGATCGGGCGACGATACCTTAGTCGTTCTC
>JAGREB010000419.1 GCA_020446775.1 Paracoccaceae bacterium | reverse complement strand
TCCAACCCAGGAGCGGTGACGCTGAAGCGGTCGGGGTTGACGTTCGAGCGCATCGACGGGGCCGGCGCCAAAACCGACGTGGCCGCCGATTACAACAGCGTCGAATTGACGATGAACCAACTGCAAAACTATTTCGAATTGTCTGTGGGAACAGGTTCGTCACCGGACCATGCGTATGCCGTATCGGAAGACGCCAACAACACAGAAGACGATGTCCGCGCATATACCGGCCACGGCCGCTTCAATTTCACGCAATTCTCTGGCATCGGCGTCAACGGCGTCGGTGGAGTCACGGGTGATTACGGCTCGGAGGTGACGAACGCCGCATACATCGACAACATTCATCCGAACGAAAATTATTACGATCCGCTCGATGCATTCCTGGATGTCGAGGATCGCGAAACCCTGTCAGTCGAATTCGATCAACGGGTTTACCGGGTATCGATGAGCCTGAGGCGGTTTGGCCTTGCCGTTGGGACCACAGCCCAAGAACGCGCGCGCATCCGAATCTTCGACACAAATCAAGCCTTGGGTTCGCAGCAAGTTGGATCGGACCTGGTGGTATCCGCGTGTGCGGCTTCAAACGCGGACAGCAATAGTTTTGGCTCGCTCTTGAGCTTTTCGGCCGCGGATTTTGGCGCCACCGCCGGGACCTATTTCGACAAGGTCGAAATCCTCCCTGAACCCGCGCTCGATTCAGGAGATGGCAACTACCTCGACAGTTGGAGCCAGTTTTATGTCGGCTATGTGCGAGGATGCGGGTCGGGAGAAAATTGTTCCCCCGATCAGGAGAACTTTCACAGCTCAAGCACCGACAGCGATATCCAGAATAATTGCGCGGTCCTCGCACTCGACACGGCACAGATCGGCGCCGGCGGCACCAGCACGGAAGTCAACCCGGACCAATTGTTGAACACCGATCTCATGCGGACCTTCAGCAACCCGGCAAATCTGCAAACCGCCTGGATTAACGTATCCGATACGAGCCCCGATGACGGTTCAGTACCGGGCTATGGTCCCGTAAACAGCGGCTACGACATCTATACCGGGAGCGCGGCCCCGACGTCGACAAGCGGTGTGCTGTCTTCTTCTGTCGGTGGACTTTTGTACGCCACCGAAGCTTCCGACGATCTCTCCGGGTTTTCAGTCGGTAGCGCTTTCGGGTCCACGGGTAACATCGAAACCAACGGGACCAGCGGAGATGAGGACACGTTGGAAAAAATTACCGTGCGTTTCGATGAGCGATGGGACCAGGCCGTGGTCGGGCTTACGAATTTCAACACGAATTCGAACGTTCGCGAGCGCGCGCGTGTGCGCTTTTACCTTGGCACGACGCAAGTCGGTTCGGATTGGTTCATCTATTCAGATGACGGCAATTGCTCACAAACAAATTGCCGGGTCGACGCCCCCTTCGAAACTGCCGATGTCGGCGGCGAGTTCGACCGAATTGAAGTGGCGGCCTATCCAAATGAAACCAGTTCAGCCGGATCGACGTTCAAATTGCGGTCGATGATCGCGTGTGAAAATGGCCAAGCGTGCGCCTTGTCCTACGGCGGCGACACCGGACCACCGCAGCGCTATACGCTTCTCAGCTGCGTGGCGAATGTGTGCGAGGAAACGCCCTGACGCCGCTTACTCCGCCGCCGCTTTGAGCCCTTCGCCGGGCGGGAGCAACGGCACCGGATCGATCACCCAGCCTTTGGACGCACGCCGCGCCGGACTGGGAATCGCGTAGGCGACCTTGCCGCGGCCGGCGATCATACGATCGACGTCGATGCGCCAGCCTTTTTCCTCCCACGCTTTGCAGAACTCGCGATAGCGCGCGATCGGCACGTCGGCCGGCATAAAGACTTCGTGGGTGTTGGTGCGCGGTGTGCAGACCGGCTCGACGTCTTCGAGGGCCTTTTGGTCTTGTGCGGCAACGTACAGGTTGCGCTCCATCATCCGCTGATCGTCGGCATCGGTCCCCATGAAATTGCGCATGGTGACCAGGAACAGCCGCGTGGTGTTCTCGGTGATCGGCGTTTCGAACAAGTATTGATGGAGGAAGGTTTTCGCCGTCGGGTGAATGTGCGTCCAAACGCTCGACGGGCCGTGATGGCCGGTGCCGGCATCGATGAACGACGCCGCACTGCGGCCCGATTCGGCGCGCATTTTGGATTCCGCCAGCGGCGGCGAATACATCTTGTTCCAGAAGCCGACGCCCCAAGGCGTTTCCTTCAGATTGAGGTCGTGGACGCGGTAATCTTCGTTGGCCCCCGAAAAGCCGTGCGTATCGTGCACATATTCGTTGTGGGCCGGGTCGATCGAGTTTTCGATCGAGCGCTTGTAGTCGATCTTCCATTCGCCGGGCTGTTGCACGGTCGCGCGCCACCCTTCCTGGCCCCACTCCGGAACTTCCATGATCGGCGGACGTTCAGCTTCGGGAAGGTCGCCGAGAAACACGAAGATCAAGCCATAGCGCTCGTCCACCGGGTAGCTGTCGATTTTGGTGCGGGCCGGAATCTTACTGACGCCGTCGACCGGACCGAGCGAGGGAATTTTGGTGCACGCGCCGTCGCCATTAAACTGCCAGCCGTGATAGGGGCATTCGATGCAGTCGCCGCGCACCTTGCCGCCGGCCAGGCTGCCGCCGCGGTGGGTACAGACGTTTGACAAGCAATGAGCATCGCCCGCGCTATCGCGGAACAGCACAAAGTTTTGGCCCAACATGGTCAATTTGACCGGCGTGTTGGTGAGGCTGTTGGATGTGGCGGCGGCGTACCAGAAATTGATGAACATGGGCGTTCTCCCCTCGGCGTCGATGGCAAGAGTCGGCGGAGGTTGAACGCGCGCGTGAAAGTCCGATTTGATTCAAGTCAAAGGGAAATAAGGTGCCCGTAAGTTGTCTTATTCCGCAGCCACTTTCGCAATATCCGAACCCGGTAACATCGGCACGGGATCGATGACCCAGCCCTTTGAAGTCCGCCGCGCGGGACTAGGAATGGCGTAGGCGATCCGGCCGCGGTCGGCATACATCTGCGCCGTATCGATACGCCAGCCGTTGGCTTCCCACGCCCTGCAGAATTCGCGATAGCGCGCCGCCGGCACGTCGGCAGGCATGAAAACCTCGTGGGAATTGGTGCGCGGCGAGACCACCGGCTCAAGATCGACCAACACCGTATCATCCTGACCGGCGACGTAGAAATTCCGTTCGATCATGCGCGCATCGTGTTCGGGCGTGGTCAGGAAATTCCGCATCGTGACAAGGTAGGCCCGCGTCACGTCTTCCTCGATGGGGGTTTGGAACGAGTACTGGTGAATTTTCACTTGCGGTGTCGGATGGATGTATGTCCACAGCGAGCACGGCCCGTGGTGTCCGGTGCCGGTGTCGATGAATGCCGCCTCGGTACGGCCAGACGCGGCGCGCATCTTGCCGTCGGCCAGCGGCGGCGCGTGCATCTTGTTCCAGAATCCGATGCCCCAAGGCGTTTCGCGCATGTCGAGATCGCCGACCTTGTAGTCGTCGCGCTCGCCCTGAAATCCGTGGGTATCGTGCACGAATTCGTTGTGGGCCGGGTCGACGCCATTTTCGATTGCGCGCATGAAGTGTACGCGGCGCTCGCGCACTTGATTGGTCGCCCGCCAGCCGTCTTGGCCGTACTCCGGAATTTCGGTGATCGGCGGCCGTTCGGCCTCCGGCAAATCGCCGAGGAAGACGAACACCATGCCGTATCGTTCCTGGACCGGGTAACTGTCGATGCGGGTCCGGGCGGGGATCTTGCCGTCTTTGCCGATTGAAGGGATCTTCACGCACTCGCCCGCGCCATCGAATTGCCAGCCGTGATAGGGGCACTGGACACAGTCGCCGACCGTTTTGCCGCCGGCCAGCGATCCCCCACGGTGGGTGCAGATATTGGACAGGCAATTCACTTTGCCGCCGCGGTCGCGGAACAGCACGAAATCGAACCCGAGCATGCGGGATTTCAACGGCTTGTCCGCCACGACATCGGCCGAAAATCCGGCCACGTACCAAAAATTCATGAACATGGGTCTGTCCCTAATCCAAAGGCACCGAAAACGCATCATAACGTACACATGAAGGACCGTCGCGTCATCGCATGTCGAGAGGTTTTGTTACATTTCGACTTTCTGGTGTGGGTCGATTGACTCCTATTGAGGAGTCACTTACTAAGCGCGCCATGCGCCTCCGCCTAACCCCCGAAGAACGCCGCCGCCGGATCGTCGATGCGGCCGTGCCGCTGTTTGCCCGCAAGGGATTTAGCGGCACCACGACCAAGGAAATCGCCGAAGCGGCCTGCGTTTCCGAAGGGCTGGTGTTCAAATATTTCGCATCAAAAAACGCGCTCTATGCGGCAATCTTGGATCATTGCCAGACGGCGAACCCGGAATTCGAACGCTTGGCCAAATTGCCGCCGTCAACGGCGGCCTTGGTCGAGGTGGTTTCGTATCTGACCGGATATTTTGCCGGCCTGAAAAACCAACCGGAGGCGGATCTCGGACGCCACTTGTTGTTCATGCGCAGTTTATTGGAGGACGGCGAATTCGCCGTCGCGGGCATGCAAGTGTTCGAGGACATCGTCAAACCGGTTCTGGCGCCGTGTATCGCGGCGGCACGGGAAAGCGGCGACCTGACGGGCGAGATGTCCGCGG
>JAGREB010000418.1 GCA_020446775.1 Paracoccaceae bacterium | reverse complement strand
CCTGGAACAGGTTTTTGACGAACAACTCGACGCGCATGCCGTCGGCTTCGACGCCGGTGCGGGCATTGGCAACGAAGTAATCATCGCAGTATGCGAGGTTGCTTTCGTCGGCGAACGTCTTACCGAAGTAATTCAGATCGCCGGTCACGAACCAATCCCACTTGTCGGTGAGGGAGTTGGTATAGGTCGTGTTCAGACCACTGATCCATTTCGGGAAGCGGGCATTGGAATTGCCCTTCTGTTGAGAGAAGCCGGCGATCGGCGCGACGAAGTTGAACAGGAAGTCCTTATACTTCGAACGTGCGTAGGTGATGTTGAAGCGGGCATCCCAATTCTCGGTGATCGCCATCGCGCTTTCGAACTCGACGCCCCACAGCTTGGAGTCGCCAGGCGCGTTGACGTTACGCGAGTTCAGGTACGCCGAACCATCGGGGTTGACGGCCGGCAAACCGGTCGCCCCGTTGGGACAGCCGATTCCCGCGCCGATACCATGGCTCGGGCTGCCGCAATCTTCCTGGAGAACGACGACGCCGCGGCCCTTCTGACCGGTCCATTCGCCGTAATAGGCGGCGATGTTGAAGTTGGCGCGGTTGTCCATGACGGACTGCTTCCACCCCAACTCGTACATGTCGAGAATTTCGGCCGGCAGCGTTGCAGACGCGGTCGGAATTTGCGCGACGTACTGCGCCAATTCACGCGGTGTCGCGGTCGCTACTTGCGCGTTCGGCTGACCTTGGATCACGCCCTTGGCATAGCTGGCGTAGATGTTGGTGTCGTCGGACGGCTGATAACGCAAGATCGCGCGCGGCAGGAAGTTGTTCTCGACGTTCTTGATCGGGTTAGCGGTCAAGACGGCAGTGCGCGCATCGTTGTGTTGATAACGGCCTTCGAGGTTGAGTGTCAGTTCGTCGGTGAATTCATAAGACACCGATCCGAAGATACCCCAAGCCTTAATCAGGTCCGTATCCTGCAACAGGTTGTTGGTCCCGGTGTAGAATACGCGCGGGCATTTTTCACCCGGCGGCGGCTGACCCAAAATCGCCGTGCAGAGCGAGACGCTGTCACCGCCCGAACCGGCTTGCTTGTAGTCCTGGTGATAGTAGTTGGCGCCCGCCAGCCAGCTGAAGCGCTGGTCGGTTGGCGAGGAGATGCGGAATTCGAACGAGTAGTCTTCGGCATCCTGCGGGTCACGCGACCACCAGTTTTCGATCGCCGACAATCCGAAATCGCGGATCCAGTTGGCCCGCAAGCGGTTGTATCCGCCCTGGACGGTAGCGTTGTAGCCATCCGCAAAATCGTATTCGAGGCTCGACGAAATGCGGAAGATGTCGCGGACCAACCCGGTGTGGTCGATCGACGGCACGCTCAGTTCCGGACGTTGCGGACGCAGGATCAAGTTGTTGTAGAGGAAGTTCGGCTGACCGGCGAATGCGGCCTGGCCCGGGTACAGGCTGGTGTTGCTGTCGATAATCCTGAGGTTATTCAGGTTCGAGATCGCGGTACCCTGCTCCGGCACCTTGCCGCAGATATAGTTCTTCGGGCTGGCATTGGGGGCCGCCGGGTCCTGCGTTTGGACCGTCTTGCCGGTGCAGCTATCGTTGTGAATGCCGGCGACGATACCGCCCGCAGCGGTGCTGTCTTCGTCTTTGACGTAGAACGCGCGCACCTTGAAGCTCAGGTTGTCGCTCGGTGTGGCATACAGGGTGGCGTTGATCGAATCGCTCGACTCAGCGCCGAGATCGCCGCCGTCGGAAGCTTGCCACATGGCGCCCTTCGAATAGAGCTTTGCGCCGACGCGATAGGCCAACTTACCTTCGACGATCGGGCCTTCATGGCTGATGGCGACTTCGAATTCGTCATAGGTCGCGCCCGAAGCGCTGATCTTGCCTTTGTATTCTTCGAGCGACGGGTTCTTGGTGATGTAGTTAATCGCGCCACCGAAGGTGTTGCGGCCGAAGTAGGCCGACTGCGGACCTTTAATGACTTCGATACGCTCCACGTCGTCGAGCGGGATCGACGACGTACCGCCGATCACGTAGATGCCGTCGATGAACAGCGAGCCGAGCTGCAAAGACGGCGCGGCCGAGTTGACGTTCATGCCGCGGAAGCGGATCGCGGAGTTGTAACGGCCGGGAACCTGACCACCTTGGTTCGAGTACTGCACGCCGGGCGCGGCGAAGGTGATGTCTTCAAGGCCCTTGAAGCCGCGCTTCTCGATGTCGTTCGCGGAAAACGCGGTGATCGACAGCGGAATGTCGCGCAGGCTTTCCTCGCGCTTACGCGCGGTGACGACGATTTCCTCGAGAACCGGTTGCGCGAACGCAGTGGCGTCCCAAAGCACCGTTGCCGTGGCGAGTGCAATACCTGCGGTGCCGCAGGCCAGCTTGAATTGGCGTGTCATGAAGTTCCCACCTTGAAGGCTAAAAGATGTGTGAAAAGCCAAAGCTTTCACGGCGGGAGTTTTATCGGTGAATCAAATGGTTCGACAAGCATTCTTATTGCAATACGGCAGTTTATTCGGCCGAGTGTTGCAAATCGGCATCCGCGCTCATTTCAGTAATCATTGCTGATGTTTTTGTTGAATTTCACGCACTAGTAGAAGTTTGGCGAAGCGGTTTTGCCGCGCGCCTTGATTTTTTGCGGCGACACCGCACGCAAGAACCGTTTATTTCAATTCATATTTTCTAATTAAAACAATCGGTTATTTGCCTTCATTGGAAAGCCATGATGTGGCATGACAGTGGCCGTTGTCGCCTTTGAACCAAGATTGGCCTGCACGTGTCATTGAAGAGTGTACGCGCCCGTTTGCGAGACATTATTGGCATTGGCGTCGCCGTCACTGGCGTCGCCGCCGCGGTGATAACGGCCGGCGCACAGGCGGCCGACACTCAAGAACTACGCATCGGCACCACCGACATGCCGCCGTCGCTGGGCAACCCGTTCCGCAACACCGGTACGCCCCACGTCTTCACCTGGTCGGCGACCTTCGACGGCCTGACGCGGATCGACCGCGATGGCAACGTCCAGCCGTGGCTGGCGCTGTCGTGGGAGAACCTCGGCCCGTTGAGATGGCGGATTAAACTGCGGCCGGGCGTGACATTCTCGAACGGTGCGCCGTTCACGGCCGGCGCGGTCAAAACGGTGGTCGATTACCTGCGCGGACCGGATGCGGTCCGCGAGGCCATGGCGCGGGAGTTCGCCTTTCTCGCCGGTGCCGAGGTGGTCGATAATCTGACCGTTGACCTGCTCACGCGCGAGCCGGTCCCGACACTGCCGCGCACCTTGCCGTTGCTTTATATGGTCGACCCGGAAACCTGGACACGGCTCGGGCCGGACGCCTTCGCGCGCGAACCGGTCGCGACCGGCCCTTACCGCGTCGAGCGCATGGATGAGAACGGTTGGACGCTCTCGGCGTTCGCGCAGTCGTGGCGCGCGCCGCAAATTCCGCGTATGCGCTGGATCGCCGCGCCCGACAGTGCGACGCGGGTCCAGGCGATTTTGGCGGACCAGCTCGACATCGCCTTGGCGCTCGGCCCAGACGAAATCGCGGAGATCGAAGCCGCCGGCGGTACGGGATCGCATTGGCGAACCGCAGTCGTGTGGTCGATCCAGTTCCATCAATACGGCCGCGACACGCCGCTCAACGATGTGCGCGTGCGCGAGGCGCTCAACCTCGCGGTCGACCGACAGGCGTTGATCGATGGCCTGCTGGCCGGCTCGACCGTGCCAGCCACACAACCGGCAACGCGCGGCACCTACGGATTCGATCCGTCGATTCCGCCGATCCCTTTCGATCGCGCGCGCGCCAAGGCTTTGCTGACCGACGCGGGCTATCCCGACGGCTTCAAGTTCGTCGTGCAGGGCGTGGTCGGATCGGCACCGTCGGACGGCGCCATGTATCAAAAAGTCGCCCAGGATCTGGCCGCCGTCGGGGTGACCATGGAAATCCGCCAGTTTCCGGTCGCGGAGCTGATTCGCTCGGTGATGGAGGGGAATTGGAACGGCGACGCCTTTGGAATGACTTTTGCCAACGAACAAAGCGTGGATGCGCTGCGTTCGATGCAAAATCATTCGTGCTTGTGGCCGCACCCCTGGTATTGCAATCAGGCTGTGATGCCGCTGATCGCCGCGGCCAAGGTCGAGTTCGATCCCGAACGGGCATTGGCGTTGCGTCACGAGGTCATGCGGTTTTATCGCAATGACTGGTCGGCGCTTTATCTTTACGACATGCCGCGCTTCGCCGGGCTGCGCGCGGGCGTCGAAGGCTTTGAAGAAGTTCATGGGTTTGTGAGTGTCGACCGGATCACGAAAAAGGATTGAGCGCGTGCATCGATTTGTAAGGATAGGACTGGCGGTGGCGCTGGCCTTGGGTGCGAACCTGACGGCCAATTGGTCGGCCAGGGCCGAAACGACGCTGCGGATGGCGATCGAAGCGTTTCCACCATCGCGCGGAAATCCATTGCGCACGTCGCTATCGCCCTCGATCTATACCTTGGCCGCGATTTTCGACGGGCTCACCTTCATCAACGAAAAGAGCGAAGTGAAACCCGCCCTGGCGGTGAGCTGGGAACCGGTCGACGCGCTGACATGGCAATTCCATCTGCGGCCGGACGTGAAATTCTCGAACGGTGCGCCGCTGACCTCGGATGCCTTCGTCACCACCGTCAATTACCTGGCCTCCGACGATGCTTATAAGGAAGGCTTGAAACAGGAACTCGCGGTGCTGAAATCGGCGCGCGCGATCGACGATCTCACGTTCGAGATTACGACGACCGAACCAGTCGCCATGTTTCCGCGGTTTGCCGCCGCGATTAGCGGTGTCGAACCGAACATCTGGCGCGCAGGTGGCCGCGACGGATACGAAACCGCCGCCGTCGGCACCGGTCCCTTCAAAGTCGACGAAATGCAGGCCAACCGCTGGCGCTTGTCGGCCTTCAAAGAAAGTTGGCGGCCGGGCAAGGTGGACAAACTCGAACTCCTGATGCTGCCCGACACCTCGAGCCGGGTGCAGGCGCTGGCCGCGGAACGCGTCGACGTCGCCATGGTGATCGGTCCCGACAACATCGACGCGCTTGAAGCAGCCGGCGCACGCGTCGACAGTTTCATCACCGCGACGGTGTACGCGATATCGTTACGCACCCGGGAAGGCGACAAATTCGCCGACAAACGCGTCAGGGAAGCCGTCAACCTCGCCATCAACCGCGACATCATCATCTCCGCGTTTCTGGCCGGCCGCACGATCGCCACGGCGCAACCGGGCACGCGGCAGACTTATGGCTACGATCCGAGCATCCCTGCCTATCCGTACGATCCCGAACGCGCGAAACAATTGCTCGCGGAAGCGGGCTATCCGAATGGCTTTACGTTCACGCTGGATGCGCCGACCAACGCGACCGTCAGCGACACCTCGGTGTTCCAGCAGATCCAGCTCGATCTGCAAGCCATCGGCGTGACCATGAACATCACGACGCTGACGTACCCGATGTACCTCCAGAAAACGTCGCGCACAGTATTCGATGGCGATGCGTTTCCGCTGGCCTGGGCGTCGTGGCCGACACTCGACACGCTGCGGGCGATCCAAACCCATTCATGCCGCCGGCTGGTGCCGTGGTATTGCGACGAAAGCGTCATGCCCTTGTTCGAGCAAGCGCTGGCCGAAACCGACGAAGCCAAGGGGCTCGCGTTGCGCCATGAACTTGCACAGCGCTACCACGATCAATACCCCGGCATTTGGATGTACGAGTTGCCGGTGTTCGTCGGCCTGTCGTCCAAGGTTTCGGGCTTCGAGATCATCGGCTACCGCATTCTCTACGACCGGATCGCTCTCGCTCCATGAACCGCGCCGCCCGCGCAATTCGCCGAACGCTGCACGCGGTTTGTGCGTGCGCGATATCGACGGTTTTTGGCGCGCGCGCGGAAACCTTGCACATGGCGGTCGATATCCTGCCGCCGTCGCTCGGCAATCCATACCGGACATCGCTGCCGCCGACGGCTTGGACCGTTACGGCGCTGTTCGACGCCTTGACGCGCTTCGGCCTTGACGGCCGGCTTCAGCCGGCGCTGGCCACGCACTGGGAAAACATCGACGAGCTGACATGGCGGTTCGATCTGCGCGACGACATCACATTCCATAACGGCGCGCCGTTCACCGCCGAGGCCGTCGTGACGGCCATCGACTACATTTCGTCGGACGCCGCATCGCGAGAAGGTTCGAAGCGTGAATTGCCGATGATCAAATCGGCGCGGGCGCTTTCGGACTACAGCGTTGAAATCGTCACCACCGAACCTTCGCCGCAGCTGCCGCGCGCCGTATCGGGATTCATGATCGCCGAGCCAAACCATTGGCGTGCCGTCGGACGCGATGCGTTCGCACGCGACCCGGTCGGTACCGGCCCCTTCAAGATGGAGAAGATGGCCGAGAACGAATGGAAACTTTCGGCGTTTTCGGGCGGCTTGCGCAAACCGCAGGTCGATGGACTGGAGATCGTCTCGGTGCCCC
>JAGREB010000417.1 GCA_020446775.1 Paracoccaceae bacterium | reverse complement strand
TTTGTTCGCGTTGCAAGCCCGATATGGGAACTTGACCTGGCAGCAGGTGATTACGCCGGCCGAGAATTTCGCGCGGTTCGGTTATGCCGTGCCACGTCAACTGGCCGACGACTTGGCAACGCACGGCGACGTGCTTTCCAACGACCGCACGGCTTTGTCTTTATTCCTGACGTCCGATCGCAGACTAGCGGTTGCCGGGGATCGATTGCGCAATGCCGATCTTGCTTCTGTCTTCGCGCGAATCCGCGGGCGCGGTCCCGGTGGAATGTTTGGCGGCAACTTGGCCAAGGAAATCGTCGACGGCGCGCTCGCCGCCGGCGCGTCCATCGCCATCGACGATCTGCGTGAAGCCATACCGGAATGGCGTCCGGTCACGGCCGGCGATTTTGGAACCTATCGGGCTGCCGTCGATCCCCCGGATGCTTTGAGCGACGCAACGCGTGGCGGAAACGGTCAAGCGATCTCGGCCGCGTTCGGCACCTCGTTTGTGATCGCCGATCAAAGTGGTTTCACCGTTGTATGCACACTCGGACTGAACGCGCCGTTCGGAATCGGTTTTGTGGCCAAAGGCCAAGGCATGTTGTTCGCCGCGGCGCCCCGCGACGACGCGCCCGAGCCGGTTCTGGTGGCGGAATATACGATGACCGACCGGCTGATTTTTCTCGCTGGGGCGTTTGCGGATGCCGCCGCCGCGCGGCGCGCGCACGACTTGGCAGCCGACGGGAAAATCGATCCCGAACAACTCGACCTAGACGTCGATCAGTTGGGGTTTAGTTGCCGGCAGGGTCTCATCGACAAAGGCGAAGACTGTGTGGTGTTTGCCGCGCCGCCGGGTTATGCAACCTGGTTGTTGACGTCTTCTCCCAGCAATTCCAGGCCGGGATTTTAGGAGCACGGATTTTGGCGTTGAAAGCGTCGCGTCGCGGCCGTGTACCGCCGTTCATCGTCATGGATGTCATGCGCGACGCTGCGGCCTTGGAAGCGGCCGGCCGCAAGATCATTCATCTCGAGGTTGGGCAGCCTTCGACCGGAATACCGCGCGTGGCGGCCGCGCGCCTCGCGCCTTTGATCGAGCGCGACGCGCTGGGATACACGGTCGCTGACGGAACGATGGTCTTACGTGAGCGGATCGCCCGGCATTATTTTGAAACCTACGGTGCGACCGTGGCGCCGTCCCAGATTTTCGTGACGACGGGGTCGTCGGCGGGTTTCTTATTGTCATTTCTTTCGGCGTTCGATGCCGGAGAGAGGGTCGCGCTCGCGGCTCCGGGATATCCCGCCTATCGCCACATTCTGTCTTCACTCGATGTCGAACCGGTTTTGATCCCAACCGGGGCCGATACACGATTTCAGGTTTCTGTCGCGCATTTGGACGCGATGCGGCAGGACCGCGGCGGCCTGCCGGACGGTCTGATCGTTGCGAGCCCGGCCAACCCGACCGGCACCATGATTCCCGAAGACGAATTCCGGTCTCTGGTCGCGTATTGCCATGAACATGATATTCGCTTGATCTCGGACGAGATCTATCACGGCATTACGTTCGGGCCGCGCGCAGTGACGGCGGCCGGTCTGTCTCCGTCGGTGATCGTGATCAACAGTTTCTCAAAGTACTTCAGCATGACGGGATGGCGCGTTGGATGGGCCGTCGTGCCGGACGATCTCTACCGGTCAATGGAATGTCTGGCGCAGAATCATTTCATTTCGCCGCCCACGTTGTCGCAATGGGGAGCACTGTACGCTTTCGACGGCATGGAAGAACTCAACGCGAATGTCGAACGGTATGCACGGAATCGCCTGACCCTGCTCGAGGCTTTGCCCAAGCTCGGGTTTGCCGATCTCGCTCCCGCGGACGGGGCTTTCTATATTTACGCCGATATTTCGCGCTTCAAAGAAGACGCTGCCACGTTTTGCCGGCGCGTACTGCACGACGCGGGCGTCGCGATCACGCCCGGTATCGATTTCGACCCGTATCGCGGTGACAAATTCGTGCGCTTCTCATTCGCTGTATCCGAAAAAGATGTCGCCGAGGCGTTGGTGCGCCTCGGCGAACTCGGATTGCCTTCGAACCGCGATTAAACTCAGCTCGACTGTTGCCACCACCCCTTGCGCGGTGGTCCCGAGGGCGGTTCCGGAATTTCCGTCGTGACCGGAGCAACTGCCGGAGCCGGCGGCGGAGCTTCGTCTGAAACGTTTGGTTCGATCGTTATGGCGTCTGGCACGGATGCCGTCTCGGGCGGCAATGGCGCGACATCCGACTTCGGTGTATCCGGGCGCGTCCACGAAAACGCGGTGTCGCGGATGGCGCGGAACAGACGGCTCGCGCCGCCGCGATCCGGCTCGCTTGGGCTGTGCGCAAGCGCTGCGTCCGATGCCGGAAGCTGAGCCTGTTCGGATGCCGCCCCGTCAATCGATTGAGCCGAGAAGGCATTTTCGGCCGGTGCGGTATCGGTCGCAAACGGTCCCATGCTTGCGGCTGCCGCGCCGTCATCCGGTTGACCGAAAACGTTTTGGCCGTTCTGATCGTCGCCTGCTTCGCGCCGGCGCCGGCGGCCACCCCGGCGACCACGCCGGCGGCGGCGGTTGCGGTCATCGCGCTGGCCGGCCTGCTCATCGGAGCGTTCGCCGTCTTGACCGGACGATGCTTCGGCATCGGCGGTGCGCTCGCTCGACTCACCTTCGTCACCGGTCGGCTCAATCGCTTGCTCGCTCTGCGCCTGATCCTGCGGCCGTTGCCCCTCGCTAATTTGCCCGTCGCGGCGGCGGCGGCGGCGGCCGCGGCGACTGCGGCGGCCGCGGCCACCCGCCTCGTTTTGATCTTCCCCATTCGCGTCGTCGGATTCTGAGCCGCCGGTATCTTCCGCGGACAGTTCTTCAGATTCCGTCTCGTCTTCAGACTCTTCATCTTCGACGTCGTTGTCGGCGTCATTGGCCGGTACGACCGCCCGCTGTTGAGGCTGAGGCGCCGGCATTTCTTCGCCGGACTGGCGGGTCATTTTGACGCGGTCGATCCGCAAAGCCGGAGCGACCAAGTTATCGTCACCGAGAAGGAAAATGCGCAATCCGAACCGCGCTTCCATATCGGCGATCGCGGCGCGCTTGTGATTGAGAATGTATAGCGCGACGGTTGGGTGAACCGTGACCGTCAATTCGCTCGACCGCCGGCGCACGCCTTCTTCTTCGATCATGCGCAGTGCATAGATCGCCGCCGATTCCGTCGAGCGGACGTGCCCCGTGCCGCCACAGTGAGGGCATGGCCGGTAATTCGTTTCGATCAAGCTGGGGCGCAACCGTTGCCGCGACAATTCCAGCAAACCGAAGTGACTGATACGGCCGACCTGAATACGCGCCCGGTCGTGCTTCAGCGCTTCCTTGAGCCGCCGTTCGACCGCGTGATTGTTGCGGTTTTCTTCCATGTCGATGAAGTCGATGACGACCAATCCCGCCAGATCGCGCAGGCGCAATTGGCGGGCAATTTCATCGGCCGCCTCGAGGTTGGTCTTGAGCG
>JAGREB010000416.1:4353-6991 GCA_020446775.1 Paracoccaceae bacterium | reverse complement strand
AAGTCATTGTCGTGTCGGCCTTGGGCGGCATCATCATCGGCGCCATGCTGATCGTCGGTCAGCGGTTGCGCGCGCGCATCGACGAAGCGCGCTATCGCAAGTTGATCCTGGTGCTGTTGATGGTCATGGGCGCGGATATGATTCGCCGCGGCCTCACGGGCTAACGCATTTCGTTAGACGTCTTCGGCGCCTTGGCGGCGCGCCATGATCTCATCGAATTTGCCGAGATGTTCGCGTCCATTGCCGCGCCGGCCCAAAAGCCAACGCACCAGTGCCGCACCGATCAATTTCCGATCGAGCGCGCGGGTCAAATTTTCCGCATACCAGACATCGTCCGTGAAGGCTTGTTCCCACGTTTCGGGTGGCGCGTCGCCCGAGCAATACGATGTCAGCCCCGGTGCCACGTCGCCGCGCTTCGATTGAGCCGTCGTTAAATATTCGACGTAGCCCGGCGGGCAAGGCGGCGGTCCCACCAGGCTCATGCGTCCGGCGGCGACGTTGAAGAGGCGAGGAATGGCGTCGAGACCGACGCGCTTCAGCACACCGTCGAGGCCGCTCGGCGCGAACCCGAACATCATGAACGAGCGGCCTTTAATGCCTGCTTTGGCGCGGGCCACGAACGGCCAGCGTTTGGCGCCGATGGCGACCACGATTGCCGCGAGCAGCCAAATCGGCGCCAATACAATGAGCGCCGCGACCGACACAATTACGTCCGTTGCGCGTTTGCGCGCTAGCATCTTGCGGCGCGCTACTGCGGCGCGCGGGAAATCCGCCGCCGCGCGTTCCAACGCCAAACGAATATCGCCGCCGATGCGGGTCATGCTGGCGCGGCCGCGCCCCAATGCACCCGCTTGTTCCCCGGCCCGCATGACGACATCGGGGTCGATTAAGAAATCCAGGAGTTCGCGCGCGGCAGCTTCAGCGTTGTCGGCGGGCAGCGCGACCCCCGCTTGCCGCGTCTCGATCATTTCGCGCTGCCAGCCGTCGCCGATGACCGCGACCGCGCGGCCGGCCGCCAGCGCATCGTACAGGTGGCTTGAGGTGTCGGTGTGGTCGCGATCCCCGAATGCGACGACGACGTGCGCCGCCGCAAGCACTTCGGCCAGTTCTTTGCGGGGGCGCGGGGTCATGAACCACGTATTGCGTTCCAGGATATCGAGCCGCGCGGCGTGGGCGTTGAGGTCGAGCCGCTCGCGCCCGTCACCGCAGATCACGAAGGAAACTTCCGGCGCCAAAGCGCGCATGGCGGCGGCGATGTCGAGCAGATAGCCAAGTGGCCGCGACGGCGTGACTTGCCCGGCGAATACGACCAAGGGGCCGCGCGCAAGATGGGGGCGGGCGGCAAGAAAGTCATTCGTGTCCCGAGGCCCCGAGGTGAACAGATCGCCGTCGGCACCGGCGCCGCTGGTATCGGCATGGCTGGTATCGACGCCTTGCGCGATGACCTCGGCCCGCAGGGCCGGTGTCGCCGCCAGAACCCGATACGCGTTGCGAAGCGCGCGCGCGGCCGCCATGCGTGCAAAGACCGAGCGCTCGGACCGCGCCGGTTCGCGGCGGTCGATGATGTAGGGAATTTCGCGCGCCCGGCAGATCGAAATCACGTCCTTGGCGATGGCGCTGTCCGGGGACGTGACATAGGCAACGTCGATGGGCGCTATGGATTTCAGATGACGGCGCGCGGCGCGCCCGCCCTGGGTGCGCAATGTCTCGCCCGGCGGGGTGCCGAACTTCAAAGATTCGGCCACCGGTACGACACACAACGAAACGTCCTTGGGCAGGCGCAGATCGCCGACATCGCCCAACGCCGCGCCGGTGGTGAGCACGGTTACGGCGTGGCCGGCATGGGCAAGCTGATGAACCAGCGAGAAGGTGCGCGTTGTCCCGGCGCTATCGGGGGTGCGAAACCAAGGATCGGCGACCAGGATGTGCAGCACAGGCAACGGCATGGCGCTCTTATAGCGACGCGTCCCAATTCCCACTAGCAAACCTGGATTTAACCTCGGTCCGTCCGTGCTTGGATTTTGGGCACCGCAATGAAAAATATAATAATATCAATGCGATAATTTAATTCCGTAATAAATTGCGTTCTGGATGTTGCGCGCAAATCCATCCACATGCCCCGCGCGTAAAGAGAGCATCGTGCCCGCCAGCTTGGCCGCAATGCGAAATCCTCATGCGTACGACGGGATCGTCGCCGCATCGCCGGATTCGTCGAAGCTGCCGGTGGGACCGATTTCGATTACAATTGCAACCACGTCATTCCGAGATACCGGGATGAGGAGATCGCGATGGCCACTAACCATCATCCGCATGCAGATGTGCTGTGGGCTTATGCCGCGGGCAACCTCGACGAAGCGTCGTCGGTGTTGGTCGCAACACACATGGCCTTGTGTCCGGCTTGCCGCCGGGATGTGGTGGCGATGGAAGAAGCCGGCGGAACGATGTTCGAAGCCGTCGAAACCGCGCCGGTATCGACCGGTTCGTTCGAACGATTGATGGCGCGGATCGACGCAGACAACGTCAACGATCGGTTGCCCGAAAACGTCGAACGGTTCGACCCCGCGCGCAAATCTTCGAAAAGCGACGCCGTCGTGCCGCGCCCGCTGCGCGATTATTTGGGCAGCGACCTCGACGGTTT
>JAGREB010000416.1:0-4312 GCA_020446775.1 Paracoccaceae bacterium | reverse complement strand
CCGCAAGGATACCGCGCCCGCGTGCTGCGTATCGCGCCTGGAACCCGTGTCCCGCATCACGGCCACGGCGGCGAAGAAATGACCATGGTATTGGCGGGCGGCTATACAGATGAATCGGGGTCGTTTGCCCGTGGCGACGTGCAGTGCGCCGACCAATCGACCGTGCATCAACCCGTTGCCGACCCCGGCGAGCCTTGCATCGCTCTGACGGTGACGCGCGGCGCGCTGGTTCCGACGGGCTTCTTCTCGATCTTGGCCCGCTTGTTTCCCCGCTTCGGCGCCTGATCGGCCTTATCCGGTTCGATGAGCGCCCTCATCTCATTGGCGGCCGCAAGGCCCCGCGTCATCCTCTCCCTTCTCGCCATGTTGTTGGTGGCGGGCTTCGGGGCCTTTACGCGCATGCCGCGCGAAGCGATGCCGAGCGTGCCGATCCCGCTTGTCTTTATCAATGTGGTGCTCGAAGGCGTATCACCCGGCGATTCCGAGCGCCTTTTGGTTCGGCCCATGGAAGAGGACTTTCAAAGCCTGCCGGGCCTGAAGGAAATGCGCGCGACGTCGTTCCAAGGTGGGGCGTCCGTGGTGCTCGAATTCGCCGCCGATGTGAAAACGGCGACGGCGCTCAACGACGTGCGCGCCGCCATGGATCGCGTACGTCCGAAACTTCCTGACGAGATTCGCGAACCGACCGTCAAGGAACTCGATTTCAGTCAGCGCGCCGTGTTGTCGGTCTCGCTCGCGGCCGATCTGCCCGAACGCACCATGCTGAAGCTCGCGCGCGACCTGCGCGACCGTGCCATTACGTTTCCGACGGTGCTCGACGCCAAGATCTCCGGCGTGCGCGAGGAACAAGTCGAGATCGTGATCGATCCGCTGCTGGCTGAAAATTACGGACTCAGTCAGGACGACTTATTCCGTGTCGTCAGCCGCTCGAACAGGCTGGTGGCCGCCGGCGCCATCGAAAGCGCTCAAGGCAAATTCGCCGTGTCGGTGCCCGGCTTGTTCGAAAACATCGACGATATCTACAACCTTCCGGTCAAGAGCACGCTGGATGCGGTGGTCAAGCTAAAGGACGTCGCCGAGATTCGCCGGACCTTCAAAGACCGCTCCAGTTATGTGCGCGTCAACGGCAAGCCCGCGGTTTCGGTCGATATCACGCGGCGCGGCGACGCCAACGTCGTCGAACTGTCGAACCGCGTTCGTGCGCTGGTGGATGAACTGAAACAGTCGTGGCCCGACGGTGTGGCCGTCACCTATCCGGTCGACGACAGCAAATCGATCCTTGAACGCGTCGATAGCTTGGTGAACGGGGTCATCGCGTCCATCATCATCGTCGTTGCCGTCTGCATGGCCGCGCTCGGCATCCGCTCGGGCCTCATCGTCGGCGTGGCGATCCCCGGTTCGTTCCTGACCGGTTTGCTGGCCATGTCGATCGGCGGAATCACGCTGAACGTCATGGCATTGTTCGGTTTGATCCTGGCCTGCGGCATGTTGGTCGACGCCGCGATTGTGGTGGTCGAAGCTGCGGACAAATTCATGGCGCAAGGCGCCGAACCGCGCGAAGCATATGTCCGTGGCGCACAGCGGATGGCATGGCCGATCATCACCTCGACGCTGACCACGCTGGCGGCGTTCACGCCGCTCTTAATGTGGCCCGGACTCACCGGGAAATTCTTCAGCTATCTGCCCATTTCCGTGCTGTGCGTTTTAACCGCATCGCTGTTCATGGCGCTGGTTTTCGTTCCGACGCTGGGCGCGAAGTTTGCGCCGCGCCGGTCCCGCGTTGAGCCCGCAGCCCATCGTACTGCCGCGGCTTCCGTTTCACCCGACCACGTGCGCAGAATTTCCGCCGAGCGCGATCCCGCGACCGTGCGCAATTTCGCGCAGAATTACGGTCCCCGTTTCAAAGGATATTTCTTGCGTCAAGGCGCCGACGAACGAACCGCCGAGAATTTGGCGGACAAGGGGCTTGCCGAAGCCGTCCGCACGTCGGGGCAATTCGACGCGTCGAAGGATTCGGTTTCGGCGTGGTTGTTTCGCATCGCGCGAAATCTGCGTGTGATCGGCTTGCGCCAATCCAAACGCCCGGAACCCGATCCCGCCGATCCGCACTATGTTCACGACCACGATATCCGTGATCGCGACGTTCAAGATCACGGCGCAACGGTCTCGCGGCTTCCTGCCGATATTACGGGCGCCATGCCAAGCGGCGCTCTCGGACGGACCTATGCCGCCGTGTTGTCGCGCGCCTTGCGGCATCCGGCCAAGGTTGCCTTCGGCGCGGTGGTCCTCTTGTTCGTGGTCGTGTTTGGCTACATGAAGGCCGGATCGGGGATCGTGTTTTTTCCACCGCAGGAACCCGACCGCGCGGAAATCGCGGTCCACGCGCGCGGCAACCTATCCATTGACGAGCAAGACCGCCTGCTCCGCGAGGTGGAATCCCGCGTCCTGCCGATTGCCGACGTTGAAGCAGTCTACGCTGTGACCGGCCGTGCCGCCGGTTCGGCGCAAGCTGCGGCGGATCTGATCGGCTTGATCAACGTTCGCCTACACGCATGGAACACACGGCGCCCCGCTGATGATGTGATTGGAGAAATCCAAACCAAGCTCGCCGATCTGCCCGGAATCGAAACGATCATTGAAAAGGTGGGGGCCGGCCCGCCGCGCGGCGGCCCCGCGATCCAAATGGAAATCAGCGCTAACAATCCGGCGCTGCTGTCACAAGCGGTCGCGCAAATCCGCGCGCAAATGGACAAGATCGGCGGCTTCATCAACCAGGCCGACAGCCGGCCGCTGCCGGGAATCGAGTGGCAACTCGACGTCGACCGCGAGGACGCGGCCCGCTACGGCGCGGATATTCAACTCATCGGTCAATCGGTTCAGCTGGTGACCAAAGGATTGAAGCTCGGCGCTTATCGCCCCGACGATTCGACCGAAGAACTTGACATCGTTGTGCGCTATCCGCCCGAGCGGCGGACGATCCGCGCCCTCGATGAAGTGCGCATCGAAACTTCGCGCGGGCTCGTACCGATTTCGAACTTCGTGGAACGTGTTCCGGAACAACAAGCCGGCGAAATCAGCCGCGTCGACGGACGCCGCGTCATGACCATATCGGCCGACGTCGCACCCGGCCGCTTTGCCGGTGCGCAGGTCGGTCGTTTGAAGGGCTGGTTCGCGCGGGGAAATCTGCCGAACGGTGTCGAGGTGACGTTCAAGGGTGAGCAGGCCGACAGCGAGGAAAGCGGCGGTTTTCTCGGTCAGGCGCTTGTGCTCGCATTGTTTTTGATCGCGATCATCCTGCTGATCGAGTTCGACAGTTTCTTCAACGTCTTTCTGGTGTTGAGCGCGGTGGTGATGTCGACCATCGGTGTGTTCTTAGGGCTGCTAATCTTCAATCAGCCCTTCAGCATCGTCATGACGGGGATCGGTGTGATCACGCTGGCGGGAATCGTGGTCAACAACAACATCATACTCATTGACGCCTTCAACGATATTTCGCGCAAGACCTTTACCGCCTACGACGCGGCCTTCCGCACCGGGCTCGAACGCATGCGGCCCGTTCTGCTAACAACGGGAACCACTGCCATGGGTCTGCTGCCCATGGCGCTCGGTATGAATATCGACTTTATCGACCGTACGTTTGAACTGGGCGCACCGTCCAATCAATGGTGGCGCTTCCTGGCGCAAGCCATCATTTACGGCCTGATTTTTTCCACCGGATTGACGCTGATCGTCACGCCATGCGCCTTGCTGGCGCGCGACAATTTCTCCGCGTGGTGGAAGCGCGCGCTGGCCAAACTGCGCCGTACCGCGCCGGTGCCGGGGCCCGATAACGGCATGCAGCCGCCGGCGGGCGGCATCCGCCCCCGTCACGCGGCCGAATAGGCGAGCTGACTATTTGCCGAGCCAATTATCGGGCCGCAGACGCGACAATTTCGCGGACCTGATCGGCCATGTAGCCGAGGTCATCTTCGGTCAATGTCGGATGAACCGGTAACACGAAGCTGCGCGCGCCGACCCATGCCGCATGGGGACGTGAAGGCAGTTTCTCGCCGCGATTCCTGAAGACCGGCTCCTGACCGATGTCGGGGCAGGCGCCGACCCGCGCGGGAATGCCGCGCGTGTTTAACTCCGCCAAGATGCGGTTGCGCGGCCAATCCTCGCGCAGCCGGTCCGGATCGATCAGCAACGAAAGACGATAATAGCTGTTTACTTGATGCGGCGAATCGCCAGGAAACGCGATGGCTGACCGCGCCGACAGACTTTGCTTGAGGGTTTGCGCGTTCGATTGCCGCCGTTCGACCCATCCAGGCAG
>JAGREB010000415.1 GCA_020446775.1 Paracoccaceae bacterium | reverse complement strand
CGGTCGACGAGAAGAATATTCCCGCACTTTCAGAATTCTTGAACGATAACGCGCGGGTGCAATTGCAAGGCGGACCGCAGCCGGTCGAATTCCTCCTCGACGGAGTCCTCAGCGTTCGTGGCGTGACGCCGGCACTGGCGAGCGAGTTGGAAGCGGTCGGCCCCTATGGGAGCGGCAACGACGAGCCGCGGTTCGCAATCGTGGACGCCCAGGTGGTCAAGGCCGATATCGTCGGTTCGGGCCATGTTAGGTGTATTCTTTCGGGCCGCGACGGCGGACGGCTCAAGGCAATTGCCTTTCGCAGCGCCGATTCCGAGCTGGGTCTCGGGCTCCTGAATGCCGCCGGACGCAGCCTCTATTTGGCCGGTATGGTTCGCGCCGACAATTGGCAGGGACGCAACGACGTCCAGTTCATGATCGAGGACGCGTGCGTCGCTAAATAAGGCCGATTCGCCCGGAAAATAAGGCATTTCGGCGACGTTGACGGGTTCTGCGGGCCATGCCACTTTTCGCTGCGCGCGCGGCACTGCGGTGCAGGATCATCGCGCCATGAAATGCACTTCCAACTCCGAATTACGCAAAAGGGGGACGTCAGTATGTCGATTGGAAAAATTGTGGTCGGGCTCGGCGCAGGGATTGCGCTTGCCGTTGCCGCGTTTGCGCCAGCCTCGGCGCAGGAAGGCGAATTCGACGGAGCCGGGTTTACCTGCCTGAAGTACACCAGCGGACAGGGCAACAATTCCTCCGGCAAGGTTCAGGCGGATTTGGCGCGGTTGTGGATGACCGGCTACTTGTCCGGTTACTACAAGGCCAAAGGCAATCTTGACATTGTCGACTCCGAAGATGCCGCCGAGAAACTGGCCAAGACATTTGCGTCCAAATGCCGTGAATACCCCGACACGTCGATCCTGACCGTGGCCCTTCAAGCCATCTCCAAGGAAAAGACCAGCATCCCGGCCATGGCCGCGCCCGATTTCAATCCTCAGTCCTACACCTGCGGCAACCATGTGGACGCCAAGGAAGGTTCGGCCGCCGAGGCGATGAAATCCGATCTCGCGGACATGTGGGCGTTTGCCTTCATCCAGGGTTATAAGAACCTCGATCAACCCGACATGGTCATTCCGTTGGAAAACAAACCGGTCTTGACCGGCGCGGTGACCAAGAACTGCGCCAAGAACCGCGATACGTCGTTTTTCGACCTGACCGCGATGGTGGCCCAGGCCGTCAAACTTCAATAACGGTTCAGATCGACGCCCCCAAAGGGGCCGAGTGACTGTCGAGGCGGACTCGCTGAAATTCAGCGGGCCCGTTTTCTTGTGTCGCAGGTTTAATTCTTGTTTTGCGCGTCGTGTTCACTTTTTCGCGCGAAGCGCTAGCGGGCCCGTTTTCGCGCCCGCCGGCCGACATCACGCGCGGGCAGGGTGGTATCGCCGTCGCCAAGCGGCTTTTGCATCAGCACCGCGTCGGACCAGCGGCCGAACTTGAACCCGCTCGAGCGCAGCGCGCCGATCACCGCGAAACCGTGCCGGCTGTGCAGGGCGATCGACGCCGCATTGGCGCTGTCGCCGATGACGGCGATCATTTGCCGGTAGCCTTGCGTTTCGCATTTCCGGATCAGCGCCGTCATCAGTGCATTGCCGATACCGCGGCCCATCATGTCCGGGGCGACGTAGACGGAATCCTCGATGGTGTAACGGTAGGCCGACCGCTCGCGGAAGGGGCCTCCGTAGGCGTAGCCGACGATGCGGTTTTTATGCACGGCAACCAAATACGGCATGCCGCGCGCGTGGATCTTCTGCCAGCGGGCGGTCATCTCTGCGACGGTCGGTGCCTCTTCCTCGAACGACGCCGACGTCGACAGCACGTAATGGGCATAGATTTCCTGGACGGCCGCGATGTCGCCCTCGGTGGCGGGGCGGACCCGGACCTTGAGGCCTCTGGACGATGGGGATACGGCGGCTGACATGGCCCGCCTTATACTTTGTGAGCGTTAACAGGCGTTTACCGCGTTCCCCCGGCCGGGACAACGGCCCAATCGCGAGGCCGGCGCTAAGGTCCCCGGGGGCGGCTCAAAGGCTTGATTTTGCCGCTGTCAGCCGGTATCACGGCACGCCTTCGGAAGGCCCGTAGGCGCTTAAAGCGCCCGCACTTTCCCAGACGTCCCCATCGTCTAGAGGCCTAGGACATCGCTCTTTCACGGCGGTAACCGGGGTTCGAATCCCCGTGGGGACGCCAGCTTTGCGGCGCTTCGGTGCCGGGCGGTAGCAGTACGGAGTGGTAGTTCAGTTGGTT
>JAGREB010000414.1 GCA_020446775.1 Paracoccaceae bacterium | reverse complement strand
CGCTTGTTCGAACGTGGGCGCCGCGGCGACCATTTGCTTGCCGCGCGAGGCGTAAACGAGCGCGGCGATCCGCAGGACCTCGGCCGACCCTTCGGTCACAAGCACATGATCTTTGGTCACCCCTTCCCGTTCGGCGATCAAGTCCGTCAGGACGCCGATCTCGCCGGTCGCGTACATCCAGCCATTGTCCATGTCGGCAAGCATTGCGGCCTTGGCGCTGTCGGATGGCCCGTAGGGATTCTCGTTCGCGCTCAAGCGCAGCAATCCCTTGCCCGACCGGGCGCGTTCGCTTTCCCGGTCCTGAGCGGCGGCTTGGCGACTCCCTGCCATCGTCGCCCCCGCCATCGTCATTGCCGCAGCGAACGGCGCGGCATCGCGAACCAGAGTTCTACGGCTTATGTGAGTCGTCATGGAATGCTCCTCGGCGTTGGGACTGGGGCGGATGTCTTCGCGGCGATTGAAACTTGCCAGAGCGCGCCATACGGGACAACGGTACGCAATTCTGCGGCCAGTCGGCGTACACCGCGCCTGCACCCTGTTCGTATGGATCATTCCTCAAGGTCTATCGGAACCTGGCCGGCGGCGCCCGACGATTGCTCGATTGTATAGGCAGCAAGCGTACATTGTCCCTGTTTGGGGATGGCAACGACAACCCAAATCGCGTTCGGATCATAAGCCATGGCGATATCATGCTTTGAAGGGCGCGGTTCACCGTTCGGATGAGAATGGAAGTGGCCGACGATTCTTGAGTCCGAGTCGCGGAACCGGCGCAAAGTGTCAAACTGGACTTGGGGGTCGATTGCAAATCTCTCGCCGGGTGTCTCGGAAACATTGGCCGCCGAAACGATTTCGGTGATCGAAATATCCTCGTCTCCGCTGCCGATCAGAAGACCGCAGCATTCGAGCGGCCAAGCGTCACGCGCGGCGGCAGAAATAGCGTCGTTCAAACGGCGCGGCAGCGATATCTTTTGCACGGTGGCCGGCACACGTTTTCCTATCGCGGAGTGTCGTGCGCGAAAATCGTCTGTATTACGCGGCCGTTGGCACGATCAACCACGAGGATACGGTCGGCTTGTCCGTTCACACGCACGGTAATTGCGATCAGCGAATCATCGACGGGGCTGGCTGAGACGATTTCGGCCGACGGACCGAGGTTCAAATCAATCGAATCCGGGAATGCGGTTGGCGTATCGATGACCGCTTCGGCCGCTTTGGGCCGGTTCGCCAGCGCGACGATTCCGTAGATCACGAATGCGAGCGCGACAAATACAGCGACGCCGAGCGCGATCACCAAGGATTTCAAGAAACGGGACTTATCCATGGCGCTGGCCGAACCTTTCGCACCTGACATGTGATGACCGAAGCGGGGCCGGTCGGGTAATGTGGCCCGCCGCTATATCATTTCGCCACGACCCTAGGTCCGACACCGTGCCGTCCGCAACGACAGAATCCACGAAAGCAGCAGCGGACGTTCGCACTCTTCCCGCCGTCCCGGCCGGCGGCCAGGGCGAGCGGCTCGACCGCTGGCTGGCGCGCATGATCGCCGACCTTTCACGTTCGCGCCTGAAAGCTTTAATCGAATCCGGCGCGGTTCAAATCGGTGCTGCGACAACGACCGACCCGGCGCACAAGATGCGGACTGGCGACATCGCGGTCGTGACCGTCCCGCCGCCCCGTCCCGCCGACCCCGAACCGCAGGCGGCCGAACTCGACATCGTTTACGAAGACGACCACCTGATCGTCGTCAACAAACCGGCCGGAATGGTCGTCCACCCGGCCGCGGGAAATCATGACGGCACTTTGGTCAACGCGTTGCTGGCCCATTGCGGCGAGAGTTTGAAAGGCATCGGTGGCGTACAACGCCCGGGCATCGTCCACCGCATCGACAAGGACACTAGCGGCCTCTTGGTTGCCGCCAAGACGAGCGCCGCGCGCGAAGGACTTTC
>JAGREB010000413.1 GCA_020446775.1 Paracoccaceae bacterium | reverse complement strand
CGCCAGGAACGCCGCCTCGCGCGCCGTAAGGTCAGCCGCCGGCTTGTGAAAATGATGGCGTGCCGCGGCTTCGGCGCCATACACGCCGTCGCCCCATTCGGCGATGTTCAAATAGACTTCCATGATGCGCCGTTTGCTCCACAGCGCTTCGATATAAACCGTCAGCCACGCCTCGAGCCCTTTGCGGACGAAGGTGCGGCCCGGCCACAGGAAAAGGTTCTTGGCGGTTTGCTGCGAGATCGTGCTGGCGCCGCGTAGCGTGCCGCCGGAATCGTTGCGCGCCCAAGCCTGCTTCAAGGCCTCGACGTCGAACCCAGAGTGAACGCAGTAAAGGTTGTCCTCCGCCGCGATTACGGTCTGCGCCAGGCGCGGCGCGATCTGGTCCAACGGGACCCAGTCTTTTTCAATCCCCGCACCGTCGGCACTGCGGATGATCATCAACGGCGTAACCGGCACCGGCACGACGGCGAATACCCCAACCAGCACCGCTGGGGTGGCAAGAATCACGGCAATCCCGATCAGCAGGCCGCGCCAGACACGGCGGGGCGGTCGCGCATTCATTTCCAGGGCCATGGCCGCAATCCATACGCCGGGCCGAAATCGGCTGCATTATTGAAGTGACCGGCGGTTGCGGGGATTCCCGGACACCAACCCAAGATTCCCAGGAAAACCGCGCCAAATTAGGGGTGTCAGGAATCTTTACACGTAATAGGCGATCTGAATTTTTATTAAGTTATTGATTTATATGCATAATTAGTCGGAGGGGAGACGGTCGGCCGACTTTGCATCTCTTCAGGGTGTCAGGATTCTTTACAACAGAGGCAGGTATCGACCCCTAATCAAAACGCTAACCATTTGATTTTAAATAACCTTCCGAATCTGGCACGCGGATTGCATAGAGATAGGCGAACAGCTTTGGAGTTTTGAAAATGTCGCGTTCCAACTTAATTGCCGGCCTGATTTTCCCGCTGGTTCTCGCTTCCACCACCGCCGCGTTCGCCGCGCCGATCGTCATTGAAGACAATGTGGCCGTCGCCGCCGTGAAGACCGCCACCAACTTCACCCCGTACAGCTACACCAACGAACCGTCGTTCGAAGGGTACTACGATACGGTCACGACCGGTGAGCCCAACGCGATCGGTAAGACCTATCGCTGGGGCGATGTCGTCGGCAACGCTAACGAATACGACGTTGACACCATGACCATCGACCGCGACAACGACGCGGGTACGATCTCTTTCACCTTGAAGACGCGGTTTGACGGCACGGGCCTCGCCGGAACCAAGCGCTCGGATTGGTTCATCGACACCAACACGCCGTTGGTCCCCGACGGCTTCAATTACGCGATCGTTCTCGGCGCCGGCACGACCCGCGGGTCATTGGCGGCTGGTTTCTATGAAGTCACGTCGGCGAAGACCTCGATGCAAGTGTGGTCCGGCACCGGTGGTTACGGCGTCGGCGGTCTGCTGCAGTTCTGCAGCGACAACCCGTCGGATCCCGGCACCTGCGATCAGTCGGCCTCGCCCGGTTTCGGCATTGCGCCGCCGACCCTCGTGGAATCCGGCAACAAAATCGGTGATATCGCTTTGACTACGGTTCTGTCCGGCGGCTGGTACTACGTCACCGCGACGGTGTCGGGGGTCAACCTGAACCTGTTCAATCAGTTCGATATCCTCGCCCACTCGGCGGATTGCTCGAACGACGCGTTGTGGGGCACGGTGGTTACCGAAAGCGTTCCCGCGCCGGCTGGCTTGGCTTTGATCGGACTGGGGCTGTTGGGGATGGGCCTGCTGCGGCGTCGGGCGCCGGCCTGACACCAGCCCGCGGCACCATAGGAAAAGGCCCCGCAGATGTGCGGGGCCTTTTGCTTTTGCGATTGGCGGTCTCGGCTCGACAGTCTTAGCGGCGGCTGGACCAGCCCGATGCGAAGGCCAGAGACAACGCGAACACGATCATCGCACCAATCGCCAAGGACAGATAAACCACTTCTCCATCGCTCATGACGTTACCCCCCATTTTCAGGTGTTGCGAACGGTTAAGTGTGGCGCGATAACGGCGAGCCGCTTTGACGTGGGTCAAGACCGGCGGGCACGATTGGCCCCTTCGACAAACCGTGACGCGATGACACTGTTACGCAACTAAATGGACATTTATCTTCCGCTGGCCGAGACCTCCGCCAACCTGATCGTTCTGCTGCTGATCGGCGGCGGCGTTGGCGTGCTGTCGGGCATGTTTGGGGTCGGCGGTGGTTTCCTGCTCACCCCGCTTCTTACACTGGTCGGAATTCCGCCCGGGATCGCGGTCGCGACCGGCGCCAATCAAATCATCGCCTCGTCGGTTTCGGGCGTCCTGGTTCACTTGTCGCGCAACCGTGTCGACATCGAGTTGGCGGCAATCCTAGCCGGTGGCGGCTTGGCAGGCTCGGGCGTCGGCGTGATCGTGTTCAGCGCGCTGCGTACGGCCGGCCAGCTCGACTTCGTCGTGCAACTCCTATTCGTGTTTCTGCTGGGCGGGGTCGGCCTGCTGATGCTGATCGATTCCTACCGTGCCCGGCGCAACACCAAAGTGACCGAAGCCGGCAAACGTCCGCTGGCCGAAGCGATGCGGCGATTGCCGTTCAAACGGCGATTCGAAAAATCGGATACCGAGATCAGCGTCATCCTTCCGGTCATTCTCGGCATCGGCATCGGATTCCTGACGGCGATGATGGGGGTCGGTGGCGGCTTCCTCGCCATTCCGGCGATGATCTACATCCTCGGCCTGCCCGGCCAAGTGGTTGTCGGCACGTCGCTTTTGCAAATGGCGCTGACCAGCGCGGTCACGACGTTGCTTCAGGCCGGCAACACGCAATCCGTCGACGTGGTGCTGGCGTTCGCGCTGATCGTCTCGGGGGTCGGTGGCGCGCAACTCGGCGCGCGCTTTACGCTCAAGCTCGACCCCAACCTAATACGGCTCGGGCTTGCGGTGTTGATCGTCGCCGTTGCGATTACGGTTGCGCTGCGCTTGGTGATTCCGCCAACCGAACCATTTTCGCTGGGATAGGGCACGCACCGGATAAGCCAAACGCGGCTTTCCGAGGTGTTCGCGCCCGGAAATCAACCTCGCGCGTCAGTGGACGTGCTGCGGCTCCAGATTGTTCTGCTTGATCGCGCCCCAAGCCTGATCGAAGGTTTCGGCGGCGCCAATCGTATCGCCGGTGGCGGCATGGATGCTCCACACCGGCACATTGTCGATCACCGCGCGGCGAATATAGGCGACCTGATTAAGGCCGATGCGCGCCAAATTGACGGAGGTCGACGCATAAGTCTTGCCGTCCTCGCTGAGCGGGCCGAAGGCGTAGAACGCTTCGGTGTCGGCATGATATTCGGGCGGCTTCTGATCTTTTTTCTTCATCGTGATCCTCCACTAGAGCGATCGCCGCCGTGTGGTCCAATACGGCCCCACACGGCCTCGTCTGTTATTTATGTCCATCCGGATCGACATCAATGGTCTTGGCGGGCTTTTTCTTCGGCCCCGTGGCCTTGATCGGCACCTGGGTAATCTTGGGTTGGGGAACCGGGCGTTCCAGATCGACGTGCAATAGGCCGTTGACGATCTCCGCGCCTTTGACCTCGATGCCTTCGGCCAGGACGAAACTGCGGGTGAACTGTCGCGCCGCGATGCCGCGGTGGAGAAAGACACGCTGCGTCTGTTCCTCATGCTGCTTGCCGCGGATCACAAGCTGGTTGTCCTCGATGGCGACGCTCAAGTCCTCCTCGCCGAACCCGGCGACGGCCAACGTGATGCGCAGCCGGTGTTCGCCGGTCTGCTCGATGTTGTAGGG
>JAGREB010000412.1 GCA_020446775.1 Paracoccaceae bacterium | reverse complement strand
TGAACAGCATATCGAGCGGGATGAACGTGTTGCGCATCCACATCGTGACCCGGGTCGACTCACCGAAGTCGAACAACATTCCCCGGTCGGGCGGCAACACCACACGATGCATCAATCCGATCGCCCGGGTTTGCGGCAAATCGGCAACCTCGACGCTGAACTTGTGCCGCGTGCCGTCCTGCGTTTGGATTTCGAGCGGCGTGAGCGGGAGCGATTGCGCCTTGGCGGGATCGAGCGGTTCGTGAGGACGTAATCCCTGGGCGCAGGATACCGAACCGGCGCCAAGTAGCGCGGCACCGACAGCAACAATCAGAAATCGTCGAAAAAGGTTCATGACCGGATCTTGTGAATTCGAGAACGCATGTACGTGACCGGATAATTGCGGCGAAATCGTAGCCGAAGCCCGACGCTCAGTCGACCCGCCGCGGCGCCCAGCGGCGGACGTTTACCGGCCGGCCCTCGGCATTGCGCATCACTTTGGGGCGCAGCACTTTGTCCACGGGCGGCGCATCATAAGACGGCCCAGTGGACGGCTCAGTGTCTTTTTTCTGCCGCCTTTTCAGCCCTTGCGTGCCATAGAACGTGATCATGCTTTCAAACGGAATTTCGCTCATCGGTTCGTTGTCGTAAGCCTCGACGTAAGGCGGATGGCGCTGAACGAGCTTATTCAGGCGATCGACCGAATGGGGGCCGAACTGACGCCAAATGCTGTCCAACACATGTTGAACGTGTTCTTCGATAGGCCGAACGTCGATCACCGGCCGCCCCCGCTCGAAGGCGCGAAACAAGGTCGGTTCGATGGGGCCGTCGTCGGCCGCCAAAAATGTGGCCGGCATGAGCTTTTGCCCATGTTGCGCGACGCCGTAATAGGCCTGCGCCAAATACAGCAACCGCTGGAGTTTTTGCGGTTGAAGGTACTCGCCGTCGGACACGGCGCGGTCCAAGAACCAAATGACCACTTCGAAGCCGGTTTCCACGGCGGGAGGCGACATCGCAGACTTCCGTCACAAGTAGAGCAATCGGGATCGCGGTGTTGGCAATCCGGGGCCAACCACCCTACTGTTGGCAAAGCTCGTTAACAAATCAACACCGCGCAACATGACCGGCACCCCAAAAAGAGCGTCAAGGACCGTAGCGCGAACCATTCTGTTGGGGTTCGCGAGCATATTCGCCCTGCTCGTGCTTGCGGTCTTGATTTTCCCGGCCCCAATCATCGAAATCGCGGCAGTGAACGTTCTCAATGCGCGCGGCTTTGGTCCTGCGCGTATATCCGTCGCCAAAATAGCGACCGATGGTGTCGACGTCCGCGATATCTCTTTGCTAGGCGGCGCCGTACGGGCGTCGCGCCTCGCGGCGGATTTCGATTTCGCCCAGCTTCGCCGCGGCCGCATCGACCGGATATTGTTGGAAGGATTGGACGGGACCCTTGATTGGGACACGGACGGACCCCGCATCGGCGAATTCAAATTGACGGGCCGCGCCCCTAGTGGCGATCCCCCTGGTGGCGATCCCCCTGGTGGCGCCCCAGATACGCGCAACGTGGACGATTCCACGAGTGACACCGGGACCTCCATCGCCAATATCGTCGTGAAAGACGCCCGTATTGTTTTCCGCCTGCCCGACCGTGACGTTGCGTTGCGCGTCGATACCGACCTCAACGCCTTCCAAAACGGATGGCGCGGATCGTTGATCGCGTTTGCTTCGGGCCAAGGTGTCACGGTTGACGCCTCTTGGGGCGGTTTCGCAGCCGGCAGCGACATCACCGATTGGCGCGGTCAGGGAAATCTGAAATTAAGTTTCGACGGCCTCGCCGTTCCCGGATTAACCGATGCGCTCGCGGGCGACGGCACAATCGATTTGACGGCCCACGACCAAGGCATCGCCGTCGTGGGGTCATTTCCCCGGCCACTCGACGTGGAACTCTCACGAGAGCGCGTTGGTCCGATCGTGCCGATATTTCCGGGCCTCGCCGACGATCCACGGATTACGTTCGAAATCGCGGGAACGGCCCAGCCGGATTTCAAAATCGAATTGAATCGCGCCCAATCCGTGCCGCGGTGGAATATCGACACCAAAGCCACTGCGCACATCGGACACACTGCCGCGTCCGCCGCCGTGAACGGCTGGATCGACGCGCCCTCCGGCAATCCGATGGCCATAGATTTTGCGTTCGATCTGATTTCGTTGGGGATCGATGGATTGAATACCTCGGGCGGAACGGTATCGGCCGGGATAACGCTCCGCGACAACCGTGGACCGCTCGTCATGGCGGAGGGCGCATTTGCGCTCGACGGAAAGGCGACAGGGCTCAATCTGCCAAATCTATCTCTTCCGGCGGGGGATATATCCGGCCGCGGAACTTGGCGGCTCGATGGATTGTCGATGTCCTTCGACCTTTCGGAATTGAATGCACGCGGCGACCGTCTCGAATTACCCGATATCGCGGCCGTCGATCCGGCACTGACGATCGGACTAAAATCAGGCACGGCACCGCAACAAGTGAATGTCGTATTCGGCGATGCCATCACGGTCGCCGGACAACTGGCGCTCGACGTCGCGCCTTTCAACATCATGACTGCAGCTTTGGCGGAGCCGGTCAGCGTCGCGGTGCCGTCGGTTTCGGTAGAAGGCTATGCCACGCCCGCCGACGGCATATACCGTGTATCGATAGGCCACGACGGGGGAACCGTCTCGTACGGCGACGAAGTCAAGTTAGAACCGCACCTTGACCTTGTATTGAGTAATACGGACACGTCCGGAAATATCGGCGGCCGTGTCAAATTATCGAAATCCGGTCAACCGCAAGGGCCGTTCGCGGCCCCTGCCCGCGCCGAATTCAATGTGACTTCGCGCTTTACCATGTCCGGAGAAGCGATAAACGCGTCCGGAGATCTCGCAGCGGGAAATGGAAAGGCTTTTGGTCATTTCGATTTATCCCGAAACCAACAAACCGGCCATTCCATCGCGGTTGATATTCCCGAAATCAAGTTCGGGATCGGCGGTGCGAACTGGCAAGATATCGCCGGCACGCTTCTGCCGATCGACCGCGTCGATGGTAAAATCTCCGCTTCGGCGCGCTTAAAATCGAGCGACACCGGATATGCGGGAACCGGTCAGGTCAAATTCGAAAACGTCGATTTCGAACTCGACACCATCCCGATCCAAAGCCTCGATGGGACTCTTGCATTCGAACAAATTTGGCCGCCCAAGACGCCCGGCCTACAAACGATCAAGGCCGGCGCCGTGGCCGTAACCCCGCCGCTTACAGAAATTGTCGCGGACATCGACATGCCGGGCGACGGGACACTGGTCCTTTCGTCGCTTGCCGCCGGATATGCCGGTGGCTCGATCCATGGCGGCCCCGCACCGATCGATTTGACCGGTAAACCGTCCACCGTGGTTTTGAATATCGACGGCGCGAAGGTTGACGCCTTGCTGGCCGCCACCGGCACAACCGGACTGGCAGGCAGTGGAACCATTGCGGGCGCGATCCCTCTCGAAGTTCGCGACGGCGGATTGTTCGTCGTCGATGGCAAACTCGAAGGGCGTGGCGGAACCGTGGCGTACCGGCCGAGCGAAGCGCCGGCAGCACTGGCAGGTGGCGGCGATATCGTCTTGCAGGCGTTATCCGATTTCCACTTCGATGCCATTAAGGCGACGATTAACGGCAACGTACTTGAAGACCTAAACGTTGCCGTCGGACTTAAAGGGAAGAATCCGGGCCTCTATGGCGGCTATCCCATCGAGTTCAATCTCAACCTCGACGGTCCATTGGCGCGGATCGCCAGCGACGGCATGGCCGGATACCGCATTCCCGACGATATCAAACGAAAGCTCGAACAAAATGCCGTGAGCGGAAAATGATCATGGCGATTCGCCTCAATCCCGCCACAGGTTCGGATGAACCTTTTTCGTGAGCGATTGACTTTGCGCCACCGCCCCGCAACTCTGCCGGACAAGACGTGAAGGAGATTCATATGCAGCGGCAAACCATGGCACGACGCGTTTTCACCATAAGTCTGTTCGGCGTCGCGCTGGCAGCCTGTTCTCCGACGGTCAAGGTCGAAGCCCCCGACAAACCGATCGTGATCAATTTGAACGTCAAGATCGAGCAGGAAGTCCGCATTCGCGTCGACCGCGACGTTGACCGCGTCATGCAAGGAAACCCGGATATCTTCTAACTCCCGCCCCACCGTCGCTTCTACGGAGCCTCCCCATGAATTTTCGTCTCATTACGCAATCGATCAGCCGCCTCGCGGTCCTGTTTGCCTTGATTTTCGGCGCCGTTCACACCGCGCCGGCGTGGGCCGTCGATCTCGACCAGGCACGCAGCCAGGGTCTGGTCGGGGAACGTCCCGACGGTCTCGTCGGCGCTGTTCCAACCACGGTTGCACCCGATGTGCTGGCCCTCGTCGACAGCGTCAATACCGCAAGATTGAACACCTATCGGGATATCGCGTCGAAGAACAACACGCCGGTCGACGCCGTGCAGGCCATTGCCGGCGAAAAGCAGGTGCAGAAGGCGCGCGAAAACGGCTGGTATTACATGGACGCGCAGGGCGCGTGGAAAAAGTAACTGCGGTGGGGCGGCCGGATGGCACCGCTAAGCGGTGTCGGCGCCCTAGTGTACCACGCCGACGTCGGTCGTGATCTCGGGCGCGCCCATCAGCGACTGATTAAACTCGTAAATCGAGATTTGCCGTTCGGCTTCATGCGGGTTGGCGACATGACTCTGCCCGCCAAGAGCGGCTTGGGCTTGGACGATCGCCGTTCCGACATCACGCGACACCATCACGCCGCCGAAACTGGCGAATTGTTCACGGTTCGAAAAACGGCGACGTGAATGCGACGAGTCAAAAGCTTCGCGCTCATCTTGCGGATGGGCCTGATCACGGCCCCGGGCGGCGAAAGATTCAGTATCGATGGCATCGACGGTATGCATCGACGACGCCACGGACGCGCGCGCGTTCGCGACCCGCGCCGCAGGACTTGCTGCCGTAGTATTGACAACCAGCGCCGTACTCATTTCCACCAATCCAAGTACGCCAGAGCGCTGCGGCACAGGAATTGCGCCGCAGATACCCTGCTACACCTCAAATTTAGCCGCCAATTGGTTAATAAGTCAATGAAGGCAGCCGTTTACGCCTGCATCGCCAAGGCGATCAGCGACCACAAATAGACCAAAACCATCAATCCAAACAGCGCCGAAGCTTCCGTCAGAAATGTCCGTGCGTCCATGGTGGCACCCCTTATGTTCTTATAATGTTCTCGATAGGCCAGATGAGAACATTATAAGAACATCGTGTCAATAGCCAAATTTATGCGGAAAATGGCGGTTTTTCACGGAGTCGCGCGATTTCTTCCTTTTGCCTTGCACTTTGCGCCCCAATTACGGCACATCGGCTTTGAATATGATCGGAGTGGCTGTGTCCCTTCTTGAAAGCCCATCTTCTGCCCCGTGCGAGGCCCCTCTCGCCCACCGGTTTTCGGTGGCGCCGATGATGGATTGGACCGACCGGCACTGCCG
>JAGREB010000038.1 GCA_020446775.1 Paracoccaceae bacterium | reverse complement strand
ACCTGCTGGTCCGCGACGGCGGCGTGCTGGGTGTCGTGATCAAACTCGGCAAGGCATTCAACACTATCGATGCCGACGGGCTGACGCTGCGCTGCGGGGCCGCAGCTGTGGACGCGAATGTCGCAACGATGGCCCGCGATCACGCAATCACGGGCCTTGAATTTCTCACCGGCATTCCCGGCACGATTGGCGGCGCTCTGCGCATGAACGCTGGCGCTTACGGGCGCGAAATGCAGAACATTTGCGTTAGTGCGACCGCGCTTGACGACAAAGGCAAGGTCCGCAAGTTGGCGTTGGACGATCTTCGCTTCAGCTATCGTCACTGTTCGGTGCCGAACGAATGGATATTTGTCGGTGCCGAGTTGCGCGGGGTTAAGGGCGACAGCGAGGCGATCACCCGCCGCATTCGCGAAATTCGCGACGAGCGCGAGTTGAGTCAGCCCACGCAAACCCGCACGGGCGGGTCGACTTTCGCCAATCCACCCGACGCCAAGGCGTGGGAGTTGATCGATCGCGCCGGTTGCCGGGGTCTTGTGCGCGGTGGCGCCAAAGTGTCGGAAAAACATTGCAACTTCCTGATCAATACCGGCGCCGCGACCGCGGCCGATCTCGAAGACCTGGGCGACGATGTGCGCCGCCGTGTCAAGAAGGCCACCGGCATGACCCTCAATTGGGAAATTCGCCGCATCGGCCTGCGCGCCGAAGATCCCAACGCGTTGATCGCGGAGGAGGGGGAATGACCCGCCGCGCGCAACGCATTTCCGTACTACATGGTGGCTTTTCGTCCGAGCGCCCGGTTTCGCTGGTGTCGGGCAAAGCCGCGGCCAAGGCCCTCAAGCAAAGCGGCGCCGACGTGACGTTGATCGACATGACGCGCGATTTGTCGGCCTTGATGACCGTTCTCAAAGCCAGCAAGCCGGATGTCGTCTTCAACGCGCTGCACGGCCGATACGGCGAAGACGGTTGCGTTCAGGGTCTGCTCGATATGCTGGGCATCCCCTATACCAACTCGGGCCGCCTGGCGTCGGCATTGGCCATGGACAAGCCGATGGCCAAAAAATTGTTCGCGTCTGCGGGTATCCCAGTTGCGCGCGAAAAAGTCGTCACACGCGCCGAAGCCGAACAAGCCGATGCGCTGCCGCCGCCGTATGTGGTCAAACCGACCAACGAAGGATCCAGCGTCGGTATCAAATTCGTGCACGCGGGCGACAATCGTCCGCCGCTCGACGATATCGGTGTGCCGCCCGACGCACTGGTCATGGTCGAGGAATACATTCCGGGCCGCGAAGTAACCGTCGCCGTCATGGGCGACCGCCCGCTCGCCGTGACCGAGATTTTCACCGACCGCGCATTTTACGACTACGAAGCCAAATACGCAGATGGCGGCTCGCGTCACGTCTTGCCGGCCGACATCGAACCCGGTCCGTACGCGCGGGCAATGGAGTTGTCGGTGGCGGCGCACCGTGCGCTCGGATGCCGCGGCGTGACGCGGTCCGATTTTCGCTACGACGGCAAAGACTTCTATCTGCTCGAACTCAATACCCAGCCGGGTCTGACGCCGACGTCGCTGGTTCCCGAACAAGCGGCGCATGTTGGCCTCGATTTCGTGGGTCTGGTGAGCTGGATGGTGGAGAACGCGCAATGCGACGCCTAAGGTACCTTCTCCTCGCGATTGCCGTTTCCGCAGTCTGTGTGGCGGCGTGGCGGGCCGGCTATTTGGCCGAAGCGCCATACATTGTCGCCGACACCCGCGATCTCGCCGTGGATTTGTCGGTCGCCGCGGGACTCAGGCTCGATGCCCTGACGGTCGAAGGCCGCGATCAAACCGATCCGGCCGCGATCCTCGGCGCCGTAGACCTCGAGCGTGGATCTCCGATTTTGACGATCGATGTCGACCGCATTCAGGAGGCGGTCGAGGGGTTGCCGTGGGTCAAGCGCGCTCAGGTCGAACGCAAACTGCCCGGCACGTTGCATATCGTCATTGAAGAGAAGCGTCCGTTCGCCCTGTGGCAACGCGACTCCCGCTACACGCTGGTCGACGCCGAGGGCCACGTCATGGGAGATGTACCGGGACAATACGGCGACCTTCCGCTTATTGTAGGTCAAGGCGCGCCCGGGGCGGCGGCTCGATTGTTCGACGAATTGGCGCAGTTCCCGCAACTGAGCGGCCGCGTTCGCGCGGCCGTCTACGTTGGCGAGCGGCGCTGGAATCTGTTCTTCGATGCGTTCGAAGACGGCGTTTCGGTTCGCATGCCGGCCGGCGATCTGCCCGCCGCGCTCGATCGTTTGTCGGCGCTCGACCGCGACTATCGCATCCTCGAACGCGATCTCGAATTCATCGATCTCCGCATACCCGATCAACTTGTCGTGCGATTGCGCCAGCCCGCGAACGATTCCGTTGCGGTGCCTGCGTCGGCGCCGGCCGGCAATTCCAAACACGACGCTTGATCCAAGGACGAAGTCATGAAAATCGACAAACCGAAGAAAAAAGAATCAAAGTCGATGTCGAAACCCGGTATGCGTGGCGGGCTGGTCGCCGCGCTCGATGTCGGTACGACCAAAGTCGTTTGCCTGATCGCGCAGATCGACGACGATGGCGAATTGCACATTGTGGGTGTCGGCCATCATCGCTCGCGCGGTATGCGCAACGGCCAAGTCACCAATCTCGACGAGGCTGAATCGTCGGTGCGTGAGGCCGTCGGTGCCGCCGAGGCAATGGCCGATACCCGTATCGAGAAGGCGTTCGTCAACGTTTCGTGCGGATTGCCGCGCTCCCGGCGCATCGATGCGCATCTTGACGTCGCGGGCCACCAGATTCGCGATGCCGATCTTAAGCGCATCCTCGATATCAGCAGCGTCGAGGTCGATAGCCCCGATCGCGAAGTTATTCACTGCATCCCGACCGGCTACAGCATCGACGGCAATGCCGGAATTCTCGATCCGCGCGGCATGTACGGTCAGAAATTGAGCGTCGCGATCCAATTGGTGACGGCCGGCGTCGGTCCCGCGCGCAACCTCACTACGGTTGTCGAACGCTGCGATCTCGAGACCGCCGCGCGCGTGGTGTCGCCCTATGCGTCGGGTCTGTCTTGTCTTGTCGACGACGAAAAAGAACTGGGCGTGACCGTCATCGATATGGGCGGGGGTACCACCACATTGTCCGTGTTTATCGACGGTCAACTTGTGTTCGTCGATTCGGTGCCCATCGGTGGAAATCATGTCACCGGCGACATCGCGAAAGGCCTGTCCACGCCCATCGTCAAGGCCGAACGGCTTAAGACCGTCTACGGCAGCGTCGTGCTTACGCCCGCGGACGGCCGCGAACTTCTCAAGGTTCCGTTGGTCGGCGAAGACGACGAAACCAGCTCGAGCGAAATTCCTAAAGCCATGCTGGTGCAGATCATTCAACCGCGCATCGAGGAAACCTTCGAATTGGTCCGCGCGCAACTGGAAGCGGGCGGTTTCGCGAAAGCCGCCGGGCGGCGCGTCGTTCTGACCGGCGGCGCCAGTCAGTTGGAAGGCGTACGCGATCTGGCCGAATTGGTGCTCGACAAGCAGATCCGGCTGGGCCGTCCCAAGGCGATCAAAGGTTTGCCGGAATCTGTTTCCGGCCCGGCGTTTGCCACCGCCGCCGGCCTGTTGCGCTACGGATTGAACGGACACGTCATCAAACCAAACGCGTTGCCCACATCCAACGGGAAGAGCCGTCTAGGCCGCATTGGGCAATGGATTAGGGAGAATTTCTAACGTGAGGAAAGGGCCGACAACACAAAAGGGCGTGCGCAGAGCTCGGCGACACGTTCAACAACAAAAACAAATTTTGTGGACCGAACGCCACAACCGTTGCAACGAGACCCAAACTGGAGGCTGTCATGACAATTAATATTACCGTTCCCAAGACCAATATCGAGGCACAGCTCAAGCCTCGCATTACCGTCGTCGGTGTCGGCGGCGCCGGTGGCAACGCGGTCAACAACATGATCCAGGCCGCGCTGGACGGCGTTGACTTCGTCGTCGCGAACACGGATGCACAAGCTATCGCGGCGTCGCGCACCGACCGCCGTATCCAACTCGGCCGCGATACAACGCAAGGCCTCGGTGCTGGTGCACGTCCAGACATTGGTCGTCACGCTGCCGAGGAAGCGGTCGAGCTGATCGTGCGTGAATTGGAAGGCAGCCACATGGCCTTCGTTACCGCCGGGATGGGCGGTGGCACCGGGACAGGGGCTGCGCCCGTGATCGCCCGGATCGCGCGCGAATGCGGCATCCTCACCGTCGGCGTCGTCACCAAGCCGTT
>JAGREB010000037.1 GCA_020446775.1 Paracoccaceae bacterium | reverse complement strand
AACGCACCGCGATTTCGGCTCGCGCACTGGAAGTATGCGGCGATCACGGCACGCGCATTGTGTTTCGGCACCATTCGATGAAGCTCGGCTCGCGATGACCGTTCACATCATCGGCGGCGGGCTGGCTGGCCTTGCCGCGGCGTTGAAATGTTCGGAACGCGGCGAACGCGTCAAGATCTATGAAAGCGCCCCGATGCTTGGCGGGCGTTGCCGGACATTCTTCGATCCAACGCTTGGATGCGATATCGACAATGGCACGCACGTCGTGATGCCTGCGAACCGTGCCGTCATGACGTACCTCGGCATGATCGGAGCGCGTGAAACATTGATCGCGCAACCCAGCGACCGGATCGAGATGTTCGACATGCTCACCGAACGTGTCATTGCCCTTCGGCCGTCTTCGGTCTGGAATCCGTTTTGGCTGTTCATGAACGACCGCAGGCCACCGAGTGTATCCGCGATGGATTTGATTGCCGGATTCATGTTGGCCTGGGCAAATCCGCGACAAACTGCGGACACGGCATTGCAATCGTCGGCCGCGGCGAAATATCAACTGTGGGACCCATTTTGCACCGCCGTTCTCAACGCGCGGCTCGGCCAAGCCGATGCCCGGTTATTCGGCAAATCCGTTGCCTCGCTTTTAGCGTCCTGGCACGGCCCCCCTATTCCGCACTTTGCAGACGAAACGCTCGCCGCGAGTTTTATCCGCCCGGCCGTTCGATTGTTGGGATCCAGGAACGCAGAAATCGCTCTAACGGCGCCTGTTACGGGGATGAAGATTGCTAATGGCCGGGTGTCGGAAATATCCGTCAACGATATGGCGCAGCCCGTGGCGGCAGGCGACCGCGTGATATCCACCGTACCGCCATGGACGCCGTTGATTGCGCCTTACCTTCCCGAATCAATGCGATCCTGGCCGGTGTCGGCCATCGTCAACGTTCATTACAAGGTGGCTCATGAATTGCCGGGGCAATTCAAAGGCGTTCTAGGTAGCTCCGGGCAATGGATCTTGGTGCGCCGCGGCATCGTCTCCGTAACGGCGAGCGCTGCCGGCCGGTGGCTTGAAACCTCGGCCGAGGAGATCGGTACCGTGTGGTGGCCCGGGGTCGCGGCCGCGCTTGGCCTTCCGGCGGATGCGGTGCCGAAGTTCCGGGTCGTCAAAGAGCGGCGTGCGACGCTCATGCATGGACCCGGCATCGATGCGGCCCGGGCGTCTTTGCCCAAGATTGCCACGAATTTCGCGGTTGCAGGCGACTGGATCAGGCCAGGTCTGCCATGCAGCTTGGAAGCTGCGGTCCAGTCCGGATTCGCTGCTGCTTCGGCCTCGAACGCGTAATTCGAGCAAGCGTTAAGCGGCTGATGTATCGAGTTTTTCAACCGGAAAGGCGTTTGCGCAAGCAGGTAATTTGAGTAACATACCGGCCGGTTCCGCAAGCCTAAGTATGGGCGGACGAAATTCGGTCGCGGGAAATCTAAGGGGAGGAAACATGGCCGCCATTCTGACGAATTTACGAAATGCGATCATCACCGGGTTTATCCTGGCGATCGTAGTGTTTTACGTGTTGACCGGCGGCGACACCGCCGACGGTTTTGGCGCCTTCTTGTGGCGCTGGGCGCACGTCATCAGCGGCGTCATGTGGATCGGGATTCTTTGGTACTTCAATTTCGTCCAAATCCCCAACATGGCCAAGATCCCGGATGATCAGAAGCCGGCCATCAGCAAGGTTATTGCGCCGTCGGCGCTGTTCTGGTTCCGGTGGGGTGCGATGTCGACCATCATCACCGGCCTGATTCTGGCGATGCTGTCTGGGTATTTGCTCGACGCTCTTGCGCTCGGCACCCGCGACGGAAGCGGCCGCGTGATCGGTATCGGCATGTGGCTCGGAATCATCATGTGGTTCAATGTCTGGTTCATTATTTGGCCGAACCAAAAGCGGGCCTTGGGCATTGTGGAAGCCACGCCGGAAGTGAAAGCGGCATCGGCCCGTACCGCGATGTTGTTCTCGCGGACGAACACCGTGCTTTCGATCCCCATGTTGTTCTGCATGGTCGCGCAGCAAAATCTGGCGTAATCGAAAGCGTCTTAAGCGCTGAAACGGGGGCCTCGCGGCCCCCGTTTTTCGTTGCGGGCCTAGATCGCGATCAGGGCCGCAGCGAGTGCCCGGCCTTCGGCCGCGAGCACGTTGAACGTGCGGCATGCGGCGCCGGTGTCCATGATTTCCAAATGAAGATTTGCCGTCCGCGCCGCCGCCCGAATCTCCGGCGGTAAACGTTGGGTTCGGGGACCGCAACCGATCAGGCACAAATCGAAAGACCCCGCCGCTTCGATGAGCGGCGCCATTGCTTGGAGGGTCAAGGTCTGCGCATCCCCGACCGGCCACGCTAGCCGGCGCTCCGGCAGGATTATGATGGACCCTCGGAAATGCTCGCCGGAAACGGTGAATCCGCCACCGCCATATTTTTGGATTTTGGCACGGCCGCCGCCTTGCCTGATCAAGTGAACCGACATTCATCCAGCCTTACGGCTTGGACCGCGCAGGTCCCGATCAACCGGCTTGTTCGGCCGCACCTTTGACCGCACCGGAGTCTTTCGGCGCCATCAAATCGTCGCGCCGCAATTCGAAATACACCAGCACCGGCAATGCGACGTAAATCGTGGAATAGGTTCCGACAATCAATCCCCACGCCATCGCGGTTGAAAAGCTGCGCAGTTCGGCGCCACCGGCGACGACCAGCGCCATGACGGCGAGAAGCGCCGTCAAGCTGGTGACGACGGTGCGCGATAGCACGCGATTCAGCGACAGATTGAGAAGATCGGGCAGCGGCAGCTTCTTGTACTTGCGCAACAGTTCGCGCACGCGGTCGTAGACCACGACGGTATCGTTGATCGAGAACCCGACGATGGTCAACACCGCGGCGACGGTGTTGAGATCGAACTCGATTTGGAGAAGCGAGAACAACCCAACCGTCGTAATCACGTCGTGAGTCAACGATAGGCACGCGCCCAACGCAAACTGCCACTCAAATCGAAGCCAGACGTAGATCGCAATTCCGATCAGCGACAGCGCAATCGCCAGCGCGCCATTGATGATCAATTCCGCTCCGACCTTGGGTCCGACCGATTCAGTGGAACGGATTTCAAAACCGTTCAATTCTGCTTGGACTTTTTTGAGTGCCGCGTTGAGCGCCTGTTCGCCGTCTTCCTGCTGTTGAACGCGGATAATGACGTCACGTTTTTCCGCGCCGGCCGTCGTAATGGCAACGCCGCCGATACCGAGGCTGTTCAGCCGGTCGCGCAACTCCGCGACATCGACCGCCTGTTCCGCACGCGCGTCGATCTTGAGCCCGCCGGCGAAATCGATGCCGAACGTCAGGCCTTGAACCGCCACCGAGATCAGCGAGGCGACGACCAAAAAGGCGGACAACGTTATCGGGATGTACCGATAACGGATGAAATCGTAATTGAACTCTTTCGGCAGGTAGCGGATCAGGGGCTGCATGTGCGTATGTCCGTCTGCGCGTCAAATAGGAAGGGTCTGGCGCTTACCGGACCGGAACCATAGCCAAACCAGTAATCGCGTGATCATCACCGCCGTGAACATCGAAGTCGCGATGCCGATGGTCATCGTGACCGCGAACCCGCGCACGGGACCGCTACCCAAATAAAACAACAAACCGCCCGCAATCAGGCCGGTCACGTTGCTGTCGAGAATGGTGCGGAACGCCTGATTGTATCCCGATCCCAGCGCGTTCAAGAGCGTGCGGCCAGAGGCGAACTCCTCGCGCATTCGCTCATAGATCAACACGTTGGCGTCGACCGCCATCCCGAGCGTCAGGACGATACCGGCGATGCCCGGCAAAGTCAGGGTCGCGCCCAATATGCTAAGCGCCGCAAACAGGAGAACGATGTTGAACGCCAGAGCAATGCAGGAGAACCACCCGAATTTGAAATACGCCAACACCATGAACAACACGACGAGAATCAACCCGATGATGCTGGCGATCGTCCCTTCGGCGATCGAGTCCGCGCCAAGGCTCGGTCCAACCGTGCGTTCCTCGATCACGAGCAACGGCGCCGGTAGTGCGCCTGCGCGCAGCAACAACGCCAAATCCTGCGCCGCTTCGACAGAAAATCCGCCAGTAATGATGCCGCTGCCGCCGACAATCGGGCTTTGAATGACCGGCGCGCTGATGACGCGGCCGTCGAGGACGATAGCAAGCGAGTTACCGACGTTGGCCGAGGTTACCTGCCCGAAGCGGCGGCCGCCTGCCGTGTCGAAACGAAAGTTGACCACAGGATTTCCATCCTGGAACGTCGGTTGCGCGTCGATCAGCCGGTCGCCGCTGACTTCGACGCGGCGGCGCACGACGTACATGCGTGGATCGTCCGCCTGACCGGGCAGCAATTCGGTTCCCGGCGGAAGGCCGGAGGGGTCCATCATCATGTTGGAACCCGGTTCCAACAAATGGAAATTCAGCTTCGCGGTTTGCCCGATCAGCGCTTTGATGCGCTCGGGACTATCGACACCCGGCAATTCGACGATGATCCGGTTGGTCCCTTCGCGCTGAATCGACGGCTCAGACGTGCCGAATTCGTCGACGCGGCGCCGGACGATTTCGATGGATTGGTTGACGGCCGAAATTTGCCGTTCGCGAATTTGGTTGTCGGGAACGGTGATGCGGAACCGCCCGCCCTCTTCCGCCGCAATCTCAAGGCCTGCGAAATTCTGAGTCAATTCGCTACGCGCCTGCGCGATGTCGGATTCATTCGCGATCGTGACGAATACGCTTTTGTCGGCCGAACGCAGATTGCGGAATCTGATCCGCGGTTCGCGCAAAACGGCGCGGACGGTTTCTTCCATATTCGACAGCTGTTCGCGGAACACCGCGTCGGTGTCGACTTCCAGCAGCAAATACGATCCCCCACGCAGATCGAGGCCCAACTGCAACGGCTTCATCCAGCTCGGGAGACGGCCGGCAATATCGCTATTGACGACATTCGGGATATTGAACGCCAAGCCCAACAGGCAAACGGCGATCACGATGGCAATACGCGATGACGAAAATTGCAACATGAGGCGCTCGCCGCTTTCTGTTTGCGCCCTTTTGGACGCGGAAGATTCAATTAAGACTTATCGGAACCAGACTTTTCGTCTTTGTCTGGTGCCTCATCGCCCTTGTCCTTCGCGTCCTTCGCGTCTTTCGTGGCCGGTGCGGGCTCGGTCTTACCGGCCACACTGGCGATCATATCGCGCATGACGCGGACGCGGACATTTTCGGCGATTTCAAGTTGGAGTTCGCGGTCGTCGAAGACTTTCGTCACCAGCCCGACGATGCCGCCATTGGTTACAACTTTGTCCCCACGGCGGATCGCATCCAGCATGCTGCGGTGTACTTTGACTTTCTTCTGCTGGGGGCGGATCAGCAGGAAGTAAAAGATCACGAAAATCAGGATCAGAGGGACAAAAGCGCTAAACGCGCTGCCGGCATCGCCACCGGCGGCCTGAGCATAAGCCGTGGATATGAACATTCGGAGGTCCTCGAACGACGTCGTAATTCGCGGACGCGGCCCCTGTGGGCCACGTCGATGGGCCGGGACTATACCCACCGAGCGCCGCAATGCAAATCGGATCGGACGGCCTAGAGCTTGCTAAGCGCCATGGTCTTGACAAACCGACATCGCGACCCGATTTCTCTTTGTTTATCAAGCTATCAGCAGTCTGCTAGATTGGGCCCCATGCCCCCCTCACGCCGTCCGAAAAAGCCCCCGCGCCAGCCGGCAAAAAATCGCACCAAAGACCCGCTGACCCGGGTCGCGGAGGCGTTGGAACGCGCCTATCCAGCCCACGACGGCGCTGATTCGGCCACCCCTGCCGATGGCTTTGTCTGGCACCCCGAGACGGCATCGCTAACGGGCGTTCCCAAGATCAGCCGGATCCCGATCTCGCTGCTGCGGGGCATCGACCGCCAAGCCGACGTGCTGCTGGCAAATACCCGCCGCCACGCCGATGGATTGCCGGCCAACAACGCCTTGCTATGGGGGGCCCGCGGGACCGGCAAAAGTTCGCTGGTCAAGGCCGCTCACGAGGCCGTCAATGACGGCAGGTCATCGAGCCGGCGTCTGGCATTGGTTGAAATCCACCGCGAGGACGTCGAGACACTGCCCCGATTACTGGTCATCCTGCGCGATAGTCCGCGCCGCTTTATCCTATTTTGCGACGACCTGACGTTCGAAGGACAGGATGCGAGCTACAAGGCGTTGAAATCGGTGTTGGAAGGCGGCATCGAAGGCCGCCCCGACAATGTGATCTTGTACGCGACCTCGAACCGGCGTCACATGATGGCGCGCGAAATGATCGAGAACGAACGCGCCGCCGCCATCCACGACACCGAAGCGATCGAGGAAAAGGTTTCGCTGTCGGACCGTTTCGG